>NZ_JBNCKS010000014.1:0-127261 GCF_049841635.1 Micromonospora sp. DT44
TTGCCTAGACAACGCCGATCATGGACGCCCTCGCGTCTACTTGCGGTCCCACATCCCTTGGAATCGATCATCTAGGCCGACGGCGTCTCGCCCGCCGGCCCCGCCGGTGTCGCCGCCCGCTCGGCGGCGCTGCGCAGCACGCAGAACTCGTTGCCCTCCGGGTCGGCGAGCACCACCCAGCCGGCGCCGTCCGGCCTGGTCTGATCGTCGACGAGGGTCGCGCCGATGCCGAGCAGCCGCTCGACCTCCTCGTCCCGGGTCCGGTCGGCGGGTTGCAGGTCCAGGTGCAGCCGGTTCTTCACCGCCTTGCCCTCGGGCACGGCGATGAACAGCACCTCCGGGCCGCCCGGCGGCAGGAGCATCGCCTCCGGGTCGCCGGGGAGGTCGTCCGGCTGCATCGGGCAGTCGAAGACCTTCGACCAGAAGCCGGCCAGGGCGTACGTGTCGGAACAGTCGATGCTGATGTTGTGGATCGTCGAACTCACAGTGGTCCTCCACGAGGGTGATGTCGCGCAATCGTCGCTCAGCCGCTGATGGCCACCGGCCCGGGTACCGCCGGGGCGTCCACCGCCGGCAGCGTGACGGTCACCTCCAGGCCACCACCGGACTGGGCGACCACCCGGACCGTTCCACCGTGCGCCTGACAGACCGCGCGGACGATGGACAGCCCCAGGCCGGAGCCGCGCGCGCCGGTACGTTCCCGGCCGCCGCGCCGGAACGGCTCGAACAGCCCCGGCACGTCGGCCTGGTCCACCTCGAAACCGGTGTTGCCCACCACCAGCCACGAGCGGTCGCCGTCGGTGCCCGTCCGTACCCACAGCCGGCCGTGCAGGTGGTTGTAGCGGACGGCGTTCTCGATCAGGTTGCCGGCCAACCGGTCCAGCAGCCCCGGGTCGCCGACCACCGGGGCGGACTCCAGTGACGTCTGCACCCGCAGGCCGATCCGGTCGACCTCGCGGCGCATCGCGGACAGCGCGTTGGCGGTGCCGGTGGCCAGGTCGCACTCGCTGCGCCGGCCCAGCCGACCCCCGGCCTGGGCCTCGCTGCGGGCCAGCACCAGCAGCGCGTCCACCAGGCTGTTCGCGCGCTCCGAGGCGTCCCGCACCACGGTCGCCATCCGGCGGTACTCGGCGGCGTCCGCGTCGTCGTCACTGAGCGTCACGTCGATCTCGGTCCGCATGACGGCGAGCGGGGTACGCAGCTCGTGCGAGGCGTTCGCCACGAAACGCTTCTGCGCCTCGAACGCGGACGCGATCCGGTCCAACATCGCGTCGAACGTCTTCGCCAGCTCAGCCACCTCGTCGTCCGCGCCCGAGTAGCCGATGCGCTGGTCCAGGGTCGCCTCACCGAGCCGCTGGGCGGTCGCGGTCACCTGGTGCAGGGGTCGCAGCGCCCGGCCGGCCACCGCGTACGCGCCGGCGACCCCCACCACGCTGATCGCCAACAGCGCGACCAGGCCCTTGGCCAGCAACTCCCCGGAGGCGGAGTCGACAAGTTCGCGCTGCCACTGGGCCGCGTCCATCCGGCCGCCGTCGGAGAGCAGCACGGTCGTGCCGGGCACCAGTTCATCGGTGGGCCGCAGCGCGTCGCGGACCAGCAGCCACGCCAGTAGCACCAGGATCGCGCCCGCGCCGACCAGCAGTACGGCGTTGAGCAGCGTCAACCGCAGCCGCAGGGTGGGCCGCAGCCGTCCCGGCCGGTTCACGGCAGCACCTCGGCCGTGCGGTAACCCGCCCCCACCACCGTCTCGATCAACGGCGGATCGCCGAGCTTCTTCCGCAAGGTCATGACGGTCACCCGGACGATGGTGGTGAACGGGTCGGTGTTGGCGTCCCAGACCCGCTCCAGCAGCTCCTCGCTGGACACCACCGCGCCGCGGGCCTTGAGCAGCTCGCTGAGCACGCCGAACTCCTTGTTCGTCAGGTCCACCGGCACACCGGCGCGGGTGGCGACCCGGCGGGCCGGGTCGAGCACCAGGTCGGCCAGTTCGAGCACCGGCGGCGCGGCCGGGGTGGCCCGCCGACCCAGCGCCTGCACGCGGGCGACCAGCTCGTCGAACGCGAACGGCTTGGGCAGGTAGTCGTCCGCGCCGAGTTGCAGGCCCTCCACCCGGTCGGCCACCGTGCCGCTCGCCGTCAGCATGAGCACCCGGGTCAGCGCCCCGGAGGCGGCGAGGTCGGCGCAGATCTGGTCGCCGTGCACGCCGGGCAGGTCCCGGTCGAGCACCACCACGTCGTACCGGGTGACGAACGCCGCCTCGTGGCCGGCGTCACCGTCGTACGCCACGTCGACCGCCATGCCCCGCTTGCGTAACCCGCGCGCGATCGCGTCGGCGAGGTTGCGTTCGTCCTCGACCACCAGTACCCGCATCCCGGCCTCCTCGCTGCTGACCACCGACAACCTAGTGCCGACGGGCAACCATCCTCCCTCGCCGACGCGTCGTGCCCGCCGCTGGTCAGGTCGGCAGTCGCCACAGCCCGAAGTCGGCGTCCCGACGGCGACAGAGCAGCAGGCCGGTAGCGGCCCGGCAGTCCCCGGCGGCGTCCCGCAGCACGTCCAGCATGCGCACCGTGCCGCCTCGAACGTCCAACTCGGCGACGAGCAGACCGCCGTCGGGGTGTGGGCGTACCCCGATCAGCGGGCCGTCGACGTCGTACTGGGCGATCTCCCAGCGACCCAGCTTCGCCAGCACGCGACCGGTCGGTGGGTCGAGCACGACGAGATCCTGCGCCGCCGAACCGGAGCTGCTCTGCGTGGCCGCCAGCAACCGGTCGGCCTGCGGCCAGAACCACCCCCAGCGGTCGTCCTCCCACCGTGGCTCACCCGTCGCGGCGTCGATCGTCCGCCTCCCGCCGGCGGCGTTCTCGTTCTCCAGGCAGATGACGACGCCGCAGTCGGACACGAACGTCGCTCCGGCCGCGGGGATCCGCCAACGCTGGTCCAGATGGTCAAGTCCGTAGGCCGTGATGACGGACGGAGAGCCGTCGATGGTGGCCAGCAGGTCGTCCACCACCCGCAGGACGCGGGGCGTTCCGCCCGGAGGCGAGGGCAGGTCGGCGCGGGCCAGCACCGCTCCGGTGGCCGTTTCGCGGACCTCGACCTGTCCGCCCCCACGCAGGAGCACCAACCGGTCCACCCCGCGCGGGCCGTCGCGCAGGGTGAGGTCAAGGCCCGCCGCGATGGGCTCCTGCCAGCGCACGGTGCCGCAGCACGCGTCGACGGCGCGCAGGGCGCCCACTGCCTCGTTCTCGGCGGACCACAGCAGGATCGCGCCGTCGGGCAGTACAGCGGGCCTACCCGGCTGCTGCCAGCGATACGCGCCGGTCCGGGGGTCCAGCGCGATCGTGAGCGTCCCGGCGCCGTCCTGGCCGGTCTCGTACCCGATGGCCAGCAGCGTCTCGCCGGACCGGGCGACGCCCCAGTACCGGCCCTCGGCCGGCAGCGACGTACGCCAGACCGGCTCGCCGTTCGGCACTCGGGTGGCGGTCAACGTCCGCTGCCGCGTCGCCCCGATCGGCTCGACGAGGAAGACGACGTCGTCGAAGACGACCGCGTCGGCGCCGGCGGTGGCCGGCAGCGTCACCCCCACGCGCCGCGGATACGGCGTCGACGCGGCGAGGCCGACGAGCACCAGCAGCGCGACGAGCGCGGTGCGGGTCCGACGCCCCCTCCTCGACGCTGGGCGGGGCAGCGGATCGGGGTCCGACCCGTCCCGCAGCTCCCCGAGGTCGATCACCGCATCACTCACCGGGACAACCTCCAGAGCGCGGTCGAGCCGTCGAGCCGTCGGCAGAGCAGGACGGGCAGCGCCGACTGACACCCGCCCGCCACCTCCGGCAGGACATCCAGAATCCGCGTCCGGCCGGCGGTGAGGTCCAGCTCGGCCACGACGAGCCGACCGTCGGACGTCGGGCGTACGCCGAGCAGCGCGTCCTCCTTGCGTACCTGGTTCACGAGCTGCCACCGGCCCAACTCGGCGCGTTCCCGTCCGGTCCGCGCGTC
Source organism: Micromonospora sp. DT44 (assembly GCF_049841635.1). Classification (NCBI taxonomy): domain Bacteria; kingdom Bacillati; phylum Actinomycetota; class Actinomycetes; order Micromonosporales; family Micromonosporaceae; genus Micromonospora; species Micromonospora sp. DT44. The sequence continues at coordinate 4,003 of NZ_JBNCKS010000014.1, forward strand.
GCGCACCGCGTACTGCTGCTCGGACGCGGCCACCAGCAGTCTGTCCCGCCGGACGTCCACCAGCATGTCCGGCCCCGGGTCCGACCAGCGGACGGCGCCGGTGGCGGGTTCGATGGTCTGGATGCCGCCGGTCTGCTGGACCGCGCACAGCAGATCCGCGCACGGGACCGCCCAGGCCACCAGCGGCACCGGTGATGTCCAGGCCCGCTCCATCGTGGGCAGCCGGAAGGCGACCAGCTCGGTGCTGCCGGGTGGTACGAGCAGCACCAGGTCGTCCACGACCTGCACCCGCTGGAACGCCGAGCGATCGCCGGGCAGCGTGTCGACGCTGTGTCGCAGGGCTCCGGTGTGGGCGTCGTACACCTGCACCTCACCGGTCGGCTGGACGAACACGATCTGGTCGACCTGCCCGCCCCGGCGGTGGAATTCGGTGCCACCGAACGGAACCGGCACCGACCACAGGAGCCGGCCGGTGTCGGGCGTCACCCGGCTCACCGTGCCCAGCGCGTCGCCCGTGTCGTGGGCGAGGAGCATGCCCCCGTCGGTCGCCCGCTGGGCGATCCCCGGGTGACGCCAGCGCCGCTGGCCCGAGCATTCCGCCTTGGATCCACACGGTCACGTAGTCACCGCTGCGGTCCAGCGCCGCCCGCCACCGACGCCGTACGCCGTCCCCGCCCGCCGGCCCGGGCTGGTCGTAGACGCTCAGGTACCGGTCCCCGGTGGGCGTGGACGCGTCGACCACCACGACGCTGTCCTCGGTGAGGTACGCCGAGGCGCCCGGCGCGGTCGGCACCGACGTGACGGCACGGTGCCGGACCGGTGTCGCGCCAGCGAGGGTGACCAGGGCAATCAGCAGCACGGCCACGGTACGCAGGGGGCGGCCGGCGGCGCGCGGCGGGCGGACCGGCGGCAGCGACCGAGGCTCGTCCCGGATCTCGCCCAGCTCGATGATCGACAAGGACCGTCCCTCCATCGCCGGCGCAACCGACCGGGTGCGGGCCGGCAAACCGGCCGTGGCCGTACCGGCCCGGCAAAAGCGACGCATCCTCGCCTGTACGATGGCGCGTCGTGGCTGTGCCGGTGGTAGACCCCTCGCTGAATTCCGTGACCGACCCCACGTCGGCCGAGGTCGAGCCGACACGGCGGCCTCGACGTCGCCCGGCCCGAGCCGACCTGTTGGCCCTCGGAGCCTATGTGGTGCTGGGCGTCTTCGTCTGCCTCAACTACTGGGGCGACGTGACCGGTCGGGTCTCGTCGCACCTGCCCACCGACCACAGTTGGTTCGAGTGGCTGTTCGCGCACGGCGCGTACTCGCTGCGGCACCTGGAGAACCCGCTGTTCACGGCCCGGCAGAACGCCCCGGACGGGGTGAACATGATGGCCAACACCTCGCTGCTCGGGGTGACGCTGCCGCTGGCCCCGCTCACCATGCTGTTCGGCCCGCAGGTGATGTACGCCCTCTACCTGGGCGGGGCCCTGGCCGCCACCGCCGGCACCGCGTACTGGATGCTCTCGCGGCATCTGGTGCGCTCGCGGGCGGCGGCCTTCGTGGGCGGCGCCTTCCTCGGTTTCGCGCCGGGCATCATCCACCACGCCAACGGCCAACCCAACTTCGTCTCCAACTTCCTGCTCCCGCTGATCGTGGTGCGGGTGCTGCGCCTCGGCGAGCCGGGGCGGTGGCGGCGCAACGGGTTGGCGCTCGGCGCGCTGGTGGCGTACCAGATCTTCATCAACGAGGAGATGCTGCTCCTCACCGCGCTGGCCTGCCTCGTCGTCGTGCTGGCGTACGCGGTACAGCGGCCCCGGGCCACCCGGGCCATGGCCGGGACGTTCCTGGCCGGGATGGGTGTGGCCGGTGGGCTGGCCCTGACGCTCACGGCGTACCCGATCTGGTTCCAGTTCGACGGCCCCCAGTCCTACCGGGGCCTGCAGGGTGGCGTCTTCCACAACTGGGGCGAGGACCTGGTCGCCTTCGTGACCTTCGCCCGGGACACCTGGGCGGGTGACCCGGAGGTGGAGAAGACGATCGGGCTGACCGAGCAGAACACCTGGTTCGGCTGGCCGCTGGTGCTGCTCTCGCTGGTGGCGCTGGTGCTGCTCGTACGCCGCTCGCTCGCCGCCCGGGTCGTCGCGGTGCTCGTCGTGGTGTTCACCGTGGCCTCGATCGGGCCGTGGGTGCGCTTCGACGGGGTGGAGACCGACATCCCCGGCCCGTGGTCGTACGTGTCGGACGAGCTGCCGCTGGTCGAGATGATGATGCCGACCCGGCTGGCCCTGGTCGTCGCCGCCGCCGTGGGCGTACTGCTGGCGCTGTTCTGCGACGCGGCGGCCCGCCAGGCCCGCGCGGGCCTCGCGCCGGCCCCGCGTGCCGGGGAGCCGGCCGCCGCGCCGGTCGCGCCGGCCGCGCCGCGCCGTCGGTGGCTGCGTCCCGTGGGGTACGCGGCGGTCGCCCTCGCCCTGCTGCCGCTGTTCCCCCGGCCGCTGCCCGCACAGCAGATCGACCCGCCGCCGCACTTCATCACCGCGGGCGGCTGGCGACCGTACGTGCCGGCGGGCCGGACCCTCGTGCCGGTGCCGATCCCGAGCAACGTGCACGGCCTGCCGACCCTGCGCTGGAGTGCCCTCACCGGGCAGGAGTTCCCGATTCCGGGCGGCTACTTCATCGGCCCGAACGAGCTGGGCGAGGGTGTCTTCGGCGCGCCGAACCGACCGACCAGCAGCCTCATCTACTCCACCATGGACTCGGGGGTCCTGCCCGCGCTCACCGACGAGAACCGGCAGCAGGCCGTCGAGGATCTGCGGTTCTGGCGGGCGTCGGTGGTGGTGCTCGGCGCCCACCCGCGTGAGGCGGTGCTGCGCGAGCTGGTCACCGCGCTGATCGGGCCGCCGCAGCGCGTCGACGACGTCTGGGTCTGGGACGTCCGCGCCCTGGTGGGCTGATCAACCGACGAGGGGCCGCACGTCCCACATCCACCCGCCGTCGACCGGGCGGCCCGCGCCGAGCAGGTCGTCGACGGTCCGCCGGACGGCGTCGCCGTTGGGCAGCCGGCCGAGTACCACGACCGCCGCTCGCCAGTGCCGCAGATCCTCGACGGCCTGGCGGCGGTCGACCTCGCCGAGCACGGGCGTCACGCCGGTTTCGGCGGCCCGGCGCAGCAGCACGGCGGTGGGACGGTCCGGGGCGCCCCAGCGGGCCGCCGGGTCGTCCGGCCCGCTCGGTCCGATGAAGTACCCGCCCGGGGCGTCGAACGACAGCCCGGTGCGCGCCGACCAGAGCATGACCGGGCTCAGCGCCGCGCCGGTGACCGGAGGCACGGACACCACGGTTCGCCCGGGTGGCACCAGCGCTCGCCATCCGCCCTCGGCGACGAAGGCCGGCACCGGCGGGACCGGAACAACGCGGATCGGTGTCGGCGTCAGCGGCAGCAACGCGGCGGCCACCGCCGACGCCCACACCAGCCGTACCGGCAGGCCCGGCACGGCCGTCCGGCGGGCCCCGGCGACGCGGTCCACGAAGAGCGCCACCAGGACGCCGAGCACCGGCACGCAGACCAGCGCGAACCGGGCCGGCACCGCGAGATCGAGCAGCGGCAGCCCGGCGACGAGCCGGTACGGGCCGGGGATCCCGGTGGCGCTGCCGTCCACCCGCAGGTCGGTGCCGAGCGACAGCAGGGCGAAGACCACACCGCAGCCGGCCAGCGCGCGGACCAGCGGTCGTCGCCACAGCCAGACCACGACCACGACGGCGAGAACCAGTAGCCCGGGGCCGAAGAACGAGTTCTCCTCCGTCGGGTTCGGTGAGAGCAGACCCGGCAGCCAGTCGTCCCCGAGCACCGTCTGCCGGGCCGAGGCGGTGAACGACGCCGCGTCGAGCTGGAAGCCGTGCGCGGCGAAGGCCATCCCGGTGTAGTGCTGCGGGCCGTGGAACTGGAACCACAGTGGGTACGCCAGCAGCACCGCGCCGACCACCGCCGCCACTGCGAGCCGGCCGAGGAGGGCCGGCGCGAGACGACGGGCCGCGGCCCGATCGGCCAGGGCGTAGCCCAGCGCGAACACCCCGGCGGCGAGCGCCAGGAAGACCAGCACCTCCTCGCCGATGAAGACCTGCCAGACGAGCAGCAGGCCGAGGCCGACACCGGGCCGCCACACCGCCGACCGGCCGGTGCCCGCCCGGAACACCAGGGCGAGGATCGCCGGCAGCAGGAACTGGGCGGCCACGTGCAGGTGCGCGCCGGCCTGGGCGACCATGCCGGGGGCGAATCCACAGACCAGCCCGCCGAGCGCGGCCGCGCAACGGGCGGAGACGAGCCGACGGCGCAGCAGCGCGTACCAGGCCGTGGCGGTGCCGGCGAGGCAGCCGACCACCGCCACACAGAACGCCACCTGCGAGCCGAACAGCAGCGTGACCGGGGCCAGCGGAACGCTCAGGCCGAGCACCGACGTGTTCGCCATCAGGTTGACGCCGTACGGCGCGTTCAGGGCGGCGCTGAAGAGCGGGTTCTCCCCCGCGACCACGGCGTGCGCCGCGTGGGCCAGCATCCACTCGAAGAGCACCTGGTCACCGGCCTGGTGGAAGAGCCGCTGAGGATGACCCCACTGCCGGCTGGTCAGCACCACGGCCAGCGCCAGGTAGCCCGCGACCACCAGCGCGTCCGGCAGCCACGCCGCTCGTGGCGGGGGCGCGGTCGGGGAATCGGCCGGCGTCGTCGACGGCGCCGTTCCCGTGGTCATCAGACCGAGCGGTCGGTCAGCGTCCGGACATCCCACACCCAGACGTCCAACTCCTGGCGACCGGGACCGACCAGCTCCTCGACGGTACGCCGCAACGGCTCGGCGTTCTGCTGACGGACCGGGAGCACGAGGATCGCCGCCCGCCAGTGCCGCAGCTCGTCCGTGAAGCGCCGGCGCTGCCGGTCGTCCAGTTTGGAGGTACGACCGGTGGTCGCCACCTCCTCCAGCAGTTGGCCCACTCCACTGGGCCGGCCACCGAACCGGCCCGGGTCACCGGTGTTGCCGTTGCGGGGGGCGAGGAAGTAGCCACCCGGGATCTTGAAGTCGAGGTTGGTCGCCGCCGCCCAGCGCATGCCGTGCGTGTTGCCCATGCTGGGCACCGGGATCGGCACGAGCGTCTGGTCGGGACCGACGTACGCCCGCCACCGGTCGGCGGTGATGAACTCCGGCACCGGGGGCCGGGAGACCATCCGCAGCGGCATCGGAGCGATCGGCAGCAGCGCGAACGCCAGGCCGGCGGCGGTGAGCGTCCGGACGGTACGTCGGTCGGCCGGCCGCAGCGCCCAGGCCCGCTCGACGGCGATCGCGAGCAGCAGGCCGATGACCACCGTGGTGATCAGACCGAACCGGGTCGGCACCACCGCGTCCAGCAGGGGCAGGTGCACCAGCAGCTCCCACGGCCCGGTGATCAGGTCCCGGTCCCACCAGGAGATCTGCTCACCGAGCGAGAGCAGGGCGAAGAACACGCCGGTCGCGGCGATCGCCCGCACGAGCATCTCCCGACGCAGCCAGACCACGACGCCGACGGCGAGCATCGACAGGCTCCAGCCGAAGAAGGCGTTCTCCTCCGAGTAGTTCGGCGCCAGGTTGACGTTGGCCCGCTGGTTGCCGCCGAGGGTGGCCGAGCCGGGCGCGAAGAAGGCGGCGATGTCGTTGCCGTAGTCCTGCACCGCGTCGCTGAGCCCGTGGTACGCCATCGGCCCGACGAACTGCACGTACAGGGGGTACGCCAGTAGCGCCCCGGCCAGCAGCGCGCAGGCGGCGAGACCGGCGGCCAGCGGTCGCCACGCCGCCCGCCAACGGGCCGGCTCCTGGACCACCACCGCGATCAGGAAGATCCCGCAGGCCAGCGCCGTGAAGAGCAGGATCTCCTCGTTGATGAACGCCTGCGCGGTGACGAGCAGAGCCAGCAGGACGCCGTCGCGGATCGGCCGGCGCGAGCGGGTCAGCACCAGGACCCGCCAGACGATGAACGGCAGCAGGAACTGGCTGATGATGTTCGGGTGCCAACTCGCGTGCGAGAGCATCGCCGGGGAGAAGCCGCAGAACCAGCCACCGACGGCCGCCGCGAGCGGCGTACGCACGATGTGGCGGCGGAGCACGAGATACCAGGCCATGGCGGTGCCGGCGAGGCCGAGCGTCACCAGCACCACGAAGGACACCGCCGGACCGAACAGCAGGGTCACCGGCACCATCGGGATGCCCAGCGCCAGCACCGCCGTGTTGGCCATCAGGTTGACGCCGTCGGGGTAGTTGAACTGCTCGGTGTAGAACGGGTACTCACCGTGCAGCACCACCCGTACCGAGTGGGCGAGGAAGAACTGCACCTGAGCCGGGTCACCGGTGTAGAGCGACGCCACCCGGCCGGCCGGGTCCAGCCAGATCCGGCTGGTCACCCAGAGGGCGGCGAGCAGGAACACCACCCCGACCGCCAGGTGCTGCCGCCGTCGGGTCCAGCGGGCCCAACGGCTCCGCCTCGGCCCGGACGCCGGGACCGTCCCGTCCGGCGCGGTGGTTCCCGACTCGGCGGTGTCCCGAGCGGTCTCGTGGGGCTCGGCCTGGTCCGGCTCGGCCTGGTCCGGGGCGACCCGGGACGGGACGGCCTCCTGCGGCGAGGTCGGGACCGGCACGGTCGTCTCGGGCACGGTGGAGGTCGGGGCGGTGTCGACATGGTCGGCCGGAGCGGCGGAGTCGCCGGGCGCCCCGACGGACCTGGCCCGGGAAGCGAGGGCGCGGGACTCGGCAGGCGTCACAGTCGGCGGAGTCTACCCGAGTGGCGAAAAGGCACTAAAGCCCCGGTGATGTCCATTGTGGCGGACGAGGAACCGGCCAGCGGCGGCGGCGCATCGGACATCTCGTACTATGGCGCTTTCCGACAGCGACGGCGAGGCGATCGGGGGCGGATCAGGTGACTCCGGGCCGCCGGCACGGCAGGACGCTCGCCGCCCTGCTGACGGCGTTGTTGGTCAGCACCGCGTGCGGTCCCGTCGCGGACCGGGCGCCTCGCGACCTGCGGGTGGGGTACGACAGCCTCGACGGCACGCTGGCCGTGTGGCCGCCCCGGGGCGATCTGTCCGGCGACCCCGCGGCGACGACGGCGGTCACCGAGGCGGTACGCGACTGGCGGTCACCGGACGACGACCGGGCGCACCTGCCGTCGTCCGGCATCCTCTTCTCCGGACGCGTCGACGGGGCCCCGGTGGCCCTGGTCGCGGCCGACGTGCCGGGCGAGAGCGCGTCCTGGCTGCTGCAACTCACCGGAGACGGCGGCCGGTACGCGATCAGCCGCGCCACCGAGTACACCGACCCCGGCTACCTGGTCTACTCCGACGTGCTGCCGGTCCAGACGAGCGGCGGTCGGCGCTACCTGGTCTCGGCCCGGGTGCAGCAGTTGCTCGGGCCACAGGGGCGGGCGTTGGCCGTCGCCGACGGCCTCAGCGCGCCGGTCGACGTGCCGGCCTGCGCGGCGGTCGGCGTGACGGCGACCCTGCGCGCCACCGAGTCACTGCCCCGGGGTCGGGCCGCCGACCGCCTGCTCGACCTGGGCACCGGCACGACCGACCCGCGTTATCCGCTGGTACGGGACGAGTCCGGCGCCGGCCGGCGGGCGCTCACCGGCCTGGACACCTGCGTCCTGGCCGGCGATCGGGGCCCCTTCGGCAGTATTCCGCGCCGGATCGGCGACCGGGACGCGCCGAAGTCGGTACCGACGTCCTGGCCGATGGCGAAGCTCTCGGTCCGGTCGCTCGGCGAGGTGGCGCTCGGCGGCGGCGAACCGGCCGAGTTGCAGCAGCTCAGCTGGGACACCGACGCCGGCACGATGACCGCCGTCGTCTACCGGCCGACGGACGGGAGCGCCCCGGTGGTCTCGCCGGCCGACCGGGCCACCCCGTTGCAGACGTACCAGCTTCCGATCCCCAACCAACCGCTGCTGGTGCTCAGCTGGCGGGCCACCCGGGACAGCTCGCTCTCCGTACCGCCGGGCACCCCGCTGCTGGTGGAACGCCCCGGCCTGGTGGTCGTGCCGGAGCCGTCCCGCACCCAGACCTACAGCCTCGCCAACACCGACAAAACCCACTACCGCTCAGTAAGCCCCCACCGCTAACCCCCCGGCCCCACCCCGCCCACCCCCCACCCCGTCGATCATGGGGTTGTGGTGGGGATTCCATGTGTATTTGCCCCTTTTACGAGGCACCACAACTCCATGATCGACGGGGCAAAGCGGGCACGCGCGGACGCGCGGACGCGCGACGGCGGGCGCCCCCGGGAGGGGCGCCCGCCGTCGGTGGAGTTGGGGCTAGTTCTGGGCTGCCGTGTTGCTGGTGGGGGTCAGGTGGTCCGGGGTGGCATCCAGGCCGGAGATCCAGCCGGTGACGTTCCGGGCGACGTCCTGCGCGGTCAGACCGAGGTCGGCGAGGATCTGCGCGCGGGTGCCGTGCGGGTGCCACTCGGCCGGTACGCCCAGGTCCTTGAGCGGCACCCGGACGTCGGCGTCGCGCAGCGCCTGGCCGATAGCGTCGCCGACACCGCCGACGCGGACGCCGTCCTCGATGCTGACCACGAGCCGGTGGCGGGCGGCCATGTCGACCAGCTCGGCCGGGACCGGGCGCACCCAGCGGGGGTCGACGACGGTGACGCCGTAGCCGTGTTCGGCGACCCGGGCGGCGACCTCCATGCCCATCTGGCCGAAGGAGCCGACGGCGACGAGGAGCACGTCGGTACGCGCCGACTCGGCCAGCACGTCGACGGTGCCGACCCGGCGCAGCGCCGGCAGGTCCGCGGCGACCGCGCCGGTCGGGAAGCGCAGGACGGTCGGGCCGTCATCGGTGGCGACCGCCTCGCGCAGCTCCTCGCGGAGGGTGGCGGCGTCCCGGGGAGCGGCGATCCGCAGACCGGGCACCACCCCGAAGACCGACATGTCCCAGATGCCGTAGTGGCTGGGGCCGTCCGGGCCGGTGATGCCCGCCCGGTCCAACACGAAGGTCACCGGCAGCTTGTGCATCGCCACGTCCAGCAGGACCTGGTCGAAGGCGCGGTTGAGGAAGGTGGCGTAGACGGCGACCACCGGGTGCAGGCCACCGAGCGCCAGGCCGGCCGCCGAGGTGGCGGCGTGCTGCTCGGCGATGCCCACGTCGTACACCCGCTCGGGGTACTTGCGGGCCAGCTTGGCGATGCCGGTCGGCTCGGCCATGGCGGCGGTGATGCCCACCACGTCGGGCCGTTCGTCGGCGACGGCCAGCAGTTCGTCGGAGAAGACGTGGGTCCACTTCACGGACGGCGCGGCCAGCAGGGTGCCGGTCTCCACGTCGAAGGCGCTGCTCGGACCGTGCAGGCAGTCCGCCTCGTCCTCCTCGGCCGGGCGGTAGCCGTACCCCTTGCGGGTCACGGCGTGCACGATCACCGGGCCGCCGAAGTTCTTCGCCGCGCGCAGGGCCGACTCGACGGCCGCCACGTCGTGCCCGTCGACCGGGCCGACGTACTTGATGCCCAGGTCCTCGAACATGGCCTGCGGCGCGACGGCGTCCTTGATGCCCTTCTTGACCGCGTGCAGCACCTCGTACATCGGCTTGCCGACAAGCGGGGTGGAGCCGAGGGCGTCCTTGACGGTGTCGAGGACCTTCTCGTAGCCCGGGTTGAGTCGCAGCGAGGAGAGGTGGTCGGCCAGCCCGCCGATGGTGGGCGAGTAGGACCGGCCGTTGTCGTTGACCACGATGACCAGCGAGTTGCCGGCGGTGGCGATGTTGTTCAGCGCCTCCCAGCACATGCCGCCGGTGAGGGCGCCGTCGCCGACCACGGCCACGACGCTGCGCTGTTCACCCCGCAGGGCGTACGCCTTGGCCAGGCCGTCGGCGTAGGAGAGCGCGGTGGAGGCGTGCGAGTTCTCGATGAGGTCGTGCTCGCTCTCGGCCTGGCTCGGGTAGCCGGAGAGGCCACCGCGCTGGCGGAGCTTGTCGAAGCCGGCCTGACGCCCGGTGAGGATCTTGTGCACGTACGCCTGGTGGCCGGTGTCGAACAGGAGCCGGTCCCGGGGGGAGTCGAAGACGCGGTGCATGGCCAGCGTCAGCTCGACCACGCCGAGGTTGGGCCCGACGTGCCCGCCGGTGCGGGAGACCTTGGCGATCAGGAAGTCCCGGATCTCGGCGGCGAGCACATCCAGTTCCTCGCCGGACATCCGCTTGACGTCCTGTGGACCGCGGACCGTCTCCAGCAGCCGACCGTGGTTGGCCGTGTCCTCTTCAACGCTCATGACCGGAGAGTCTATCGGCCGCCCGGTACTCCGCAGCCTGGCCCGAGCCGCTCACCCCGGAGCAGCCGGCTGAGCACCTGGTCAGGCTGGCGGCAGCAGCAGTCCGACGCACTCGACGTGCTGGGTCATCGGGAACAGGTCGAAGCCGCGCAGCGCCGTCATTCGCCAGCCCAGCTCAGCGAAGGTGCGGACGTCCCGGGCGAAGGCCGCCGGGTCACACGCCACGTACGCGACCGCCCGTGGACCGGCGGCGGCCAGGGCGCGCACCACCGGGGCACCGGCGCCGGAGCGCGGCGGGTCGAGCACCACCACGTCGACCGGGCCGGTGATCCGTCGGCGGGCCAGCGCGGTCTCCACCCGTGCCGACACGACCTCGACGCGGGGCAGGTCGGCCAGGTTCTCCCGGGCGGCGGCGACACCCTGCGCGGAGGCCTCCACCAGCGTCACCCGACCGGACGCGCCGACGCGGGCGGCCAGCCCGGCGGCGAACAGCCCGGCGCCCCCGTAGAGGTCCCAGGCGACCTCGCCCGGCCGTGGGTCCAGAAGCTCCAGCACGGCCGTGTTCAGCGTGTCGGCAGCCGCCGGGTGCACCTGCCAGAAGGCGGACGCGGGCAGCGCCCAGTCCCGCCCGGCGGCCACCTCACGGACCTCGGTGGGGCCGCTCACCGGGGTGACGACCCCGTCGCGGACCTCGGCGACGCTCACGTCCCCTCCGCCGCTGGCGACGGTCTCCACCGCCTCGGCCGCCGGCCAGCGCGCGCCGGTCGGACCGAGCACCGCAAGCTGTTGGATGGCGGGGTGGGCGATCCGGCAACGGTCGATCGGCACGACCTCGTGCGAGCGGTGTTTGAGCAGGCCGGCCCGATCGGCGGCGTCGACCGCGTAGCGGACCCGCGTACGCCAGCCGAGCAGCCCGCCCGGCAGCGCCTCGACCCGGACGCCCAGCCGGTCCAGCTCGACGTCGGTGAGCCCGCCGAGACGGGCCAACTGCTCACGCACCACGGCGGTCTTCCAGGCCAGCTGCGCGGGCGGGGCGACGTGTTGCAGGTCACAACCACCGCAGGCGCCCGGCTTCGCGTACGGGCAGGGCGGCTCGACCCGGTCCGGCGACGGGTCCAGGACGGTCACCGCGTCGGCGCGGACGAACCCCCGGTGCACCTCGGTGACCTCGGCGATCACCCGTTCCCCGGGCAGCGCGTGGCGGACGAACACCACCTGCCCGTCCACCCGGGCGACGCAGTGCCCGCCGGGGGCCACCGCGTCGACGGTCAGTTCGATCCGCTCGGCCTCGCCGAGGCCCCGTTCGGACGTCGGGGTCGCACCCGCGGTCGTACGCTCAGTCACGGCTGTCTCCCAGCTTCTCGCCGTCCACCGGGGCGGCCTCGCCGGGCGGCGGCGCGGCCACCGCCGCCGGCACGGTGCCCCGGGGTCCACGCGCCGGCGTGTTGGAGAGCGTGGCGTCGAGCCGGTCCAGGTTCTTGCTGGCGGTCGAGGCGAGCTGCCACGGCACGCTGACCACCATGACCCCCGGTTCGAAGAGCAGCCGGCCCTTGAGGCGCAGCGCGCTCTGGTTGTGCAGCAGGTTCTCCCACCAGCGCCCCACCACGTACTCGGGGATGAAGACGGTGACCACGTCGCGCGGCGACGTACGGCGGGTGGAGGCGACGAAGTCCAGGATCGGCCGGGTGATCTCCCGGTACGGCGAGTCGACGACGGTGAGCGGGATGGCCATCTCCCGCCGTTCCCAGTCGGCCTGGAGGTCGCGGGTGTCCTTCTCGTCCACGTTGACGGTCACCGCGGTCAACGTGTCCGGGCGGGTGGCCCGGGCGTACGCGATGGCCCGCAACGTCGGCTGGTGCAGCTTGCTGACCAGCACGATCGCGTGGTTGCGGGCGGGCAGCACGCCCCGGCTCTCGTCCGGCGGGGTCAGTTCGGCGGCGACCCGGTCGTAGTGCCGGCGGATGGCCAGCATCAGCGCGTAGATCACCGCCATCGCGGCGATTGCGATCCACGCGCCGAGCAGGAACTTGGTGATCAGGACGATCACCAGCACCGTGCCGGTCAGGCCCATGCCGAACGTGTTGATGGCCCGGGAGCGGTGCATCCGCTTGCGCGCGTCCGGGTCCCGCTCGGTGCGCAGCCGCCGGTTCCAGTGCCGGATCATGCCGGCCTGGGAGACGGTGAACGAGACGAACACCCCGACGATGTAGAGCTGGATGAGTCGGGTCACCTCGGCCTGGAACCCGACGATCAGGACGATCGCGAAGAGGGCGAGGAAAGTGATGCCGTTGGAGAAGGCCAGCCGGTCGCCCCGGGTGTGGAACTGGCGGGGAAGGTAGCGGTCCTGGGCGAGGATCGAGCCGAGCACCGGGAAGCCGTTGAACGCGGTGTTCGCGGCCAGGAACAGGATGAGCGCGGTCATCCCGGCCACCACGTAGAGCAGGAACGAGCCGGAGCCGAAGACCGTCTCGCCGAGCTGGGTGGTCACCGTCTTCTGCACGTACCCCTCGGGGCCCGAGACGATCTGCAGGGCCGGGTCCTCGACGAACTGGAGGTGGGTCAGCCGGGCCAGCCAGATGATCCCGACGAGCAGGCTGACCGCGATCGCGCCCAGCAGCAGCAGTGTGGTGGCGGCGTTGCGGCTCTTCGGCGCCTTGAACGCGGGAACGCCGTTGGAGATCGCCTCGACGCCGGTGAGCGCGGCGGCGCCCGAGCTGAACGTCCGCAGCAGCAGGAAGACCAGCGCGAAGCCGGTCACGCTGTGCTCGGCCTGGATGACCAGGTCGGCGCTGGGCGCGCGGAGGTCGTCGCCCAGAACGAAGACGCGGAACAGCCCGGTGAGCAGCATTCCGCCCATCACGATCACGAAGCCGTAGGTGGGGATGGCGAAGGCGGTGCCCGACTCGCGCAGCCCGCGCAGGTTGACCGCCGTCAGCAGGACCACCGCGACGACCGCGATCATGACCTTGTGGGTGGCCACGAACGGCACCACCGAGCCGAGGTTGGCCACGCCGGAGGAGACCGACACGGCCACTGTGAGCACGTAGTCGACCAGCAGGGCGCTGGCCACCCCGACGCCGAACTTCGGGCCGAGGTTGACCGTGGCCACCTCGTAGTCGCCGCCGCCGGAGGGGTAGGCGTGCACGTTCTGCCGGTAGCTGGCCACCACCGTGAGCATCACCACGACGACCGCGAAGGCGATCCACGGGGAGAACAGGAACGCCGACGCCCCGGCGATGGACAGGGTCAGCAGGATCTCGTCAGGCGCGTACGCGACGCTGGACAGCGCGTCGGAGGCGAAAACGGGCAGCGCGATGCGCTTCGGCAGGAGGGTGTGCTGAAGGCGGTCGGACCGGAACGGTCGACCGAGGAGCAGGCGCTTCAGCAGCGAGGTGGGACTGGCCACGAACGCCAAGAGTACGACCACCACTATGCGAACGCGGGGGAGGGCGATCACCGCCTCTCACGGCGGCGGGGTACGGTCGGTCCCCGTTCGCGACCGGGACGTGGCAGGCTCGCACTCGAAGGCCACCGGCAGCGGGAACGGTACGCACCTTGGGAGGGACAGCGTGCACGTCGTGATCATGGGATGTGGGCGGGTCGGATCGACCCTCGCCCACAGCCTGGAGTCCCGGGGACACTCGGTGGCGGTGATCGATCAGGACGCCGACGCCTTCCGCCGGCTCGGCCCCGACTTCGCCGGCGTCACGGTGACCGGGGCGGGCTTCGACGGCGACGTCCTGCGCCAGGCCGGCATCGAGCGGGCGGACGCCTTCGCGGCAGTCTCCAGCGGCGACAACTCCAACATCATCTCGGCGCGCCTGGCCCGCGAGACGTTCGGCGTGTCCCGGGTCGCGGCCCGGATCTACGACCAGCGCCGGGCGCAGGTGTACGAGCGCCTCGGCATCCCCACCGTGGCGACGGTGCGCTGGACGGCCGACCGGATGCTGCGGCACCTCGTGCCCGAGGGCAACGTGGAGATCTTCCGCGACCCGACCAGCACCGTGTCGATCGTCGAGGTCCCGGTGCACCGGGAGTGGATCGGTCACCCGGTGCACGTGCTGGAGCAGGCCTCGGGTGCGCGGGTCGCCTACCTGATCCGCTTCGGCATCGGAACGCTGCCCACCGCGTCCACCCTCGTACAGGAGGGTGACCAGGTGTTCATGCTGGTCAGCGACGACATCGTGGCCACGGTCACGGCGGTGGCGGCGACGCCGCCGGAAGGAGGGCACTGAGCCATGCGGATCGCCATCGCCGGCGCCGGCAACGTGGGCCGTTCGATCGCCCAGGAGCTGATCGAGAACGGCCACCAGGTGATGCTGATCGAGCGTCAACCCAAGATGCTCCGACCGGACCGGGTGCCCGCCGCCGAGTGGGTGCTCGCCGACGCGTGCGAGGTGGCCAGCCTGGAGGAGGCGAACGTCGCCGGCTGTGACGTGGTGGTCGCGGCCACCGGCGACGACAAGACCAACCTGGTGCTGTCGCTGCTGGCCAAGACCGAGTTCGCGGTGCCCCGCGTGGTCGCCCGGGTCAACCGGGCGGAGAACGAGTGGCTCTTCACCGAGCAGTGGGGCGTCGACGTCGCGGTGAGCAAGCCCCGGGTGATGGCCGCCCTGGTCGAGGAGGCGGTCACCGTCGGCGACCTGGTCCGGCTCATGACGTTCCGGCAGGGCGAGGCCAACCTGGTCGAGATCACCCTGCCGCCGACCGCCCCGTACGTCGGTCAGCCCCTGCACGCGGTGCCGCTGCCGCGCGACTCCGCCCTGGTGGCGATCCTGCGCGGCAAGCGTGTCCTGGTGCCCAGCCCGGACGACCCCATCGAGGCCGGCGACGAGTTGATCTTCGTTTGTACGGCTGAGGTGGAGGACGACGTGCGCGCGGTCATCCTCGGCCCGGACAGCGTCGAGCGGACCCGCGGCTCACGCTGAGCCGGCCCTGGCGTTGTTGGCCCTGCTCAGGCGCCGGGCAGCGGGGTGGGCTGCGACTCCCGGGTGACCCGGCGCACCGTCCAGACGGTGATGAGCAGCAACAGCGCGTACGGCGGATATCCCAGGGCCAACCGGGCGACGCCCAGCGCGGTGTCCTGGTGGGCCAGGTAGAGCCCGGCCTGCACGCCCACCTTGGCGAGCCACACCACGCCCCAGAGCACGGTCAGCCGGGTGAAGGTGCGCACCAGCTTCGGGTCGGTCCGCCATTCGGAGCGGCCCTTGGCGACCAGCACCGACCAGATCCAACCGACGAGGGGTTGTCGGACGGCCGCCGAGATCAGCAGGGCGATGCCGTAGCCGATGCCGTAGAGGATGCCGGGCAGGTAGAAGTCGCGCTCGTCGCCGGTGCGCCACGCGATGGCGGCGCCGATGCCGACGCCGAACAGACCGTTGACCGCGTGTCGGATCGGCCGGCGCTGGGCCAGCCGCAACCCGGCGATCAGCAGCGCGAGGGCCACCGAGGCGATCACGGCGAGCCGCAGGTCACCGATGATGTTGGCCACCACGAAGACGACCACCGGAATGCTCGACTCGACCAGCCCACGCCAGCCGCCGAGCTGGTCGGCCATCTGCTCGGCGATCGTCGGCAGCGCTTCGTCGTCCTCCGGAGGAGTCGCCGGTTGTGCCGCCCGGTCCTGTCCCGTCGTCATGACCGGCCTTCCGTCCGCGGCGCCGTCACTTCGGCGAGTCCAGCTCGTAGTACGGGTTGTAGATGACCTTGCGGTCGTCGCGCATCGCCACCCGGCCACGAGCGGTCAGGTGCCGCCCCGGCTCGATCCCGGAGATGTGCCGCCGGCCCAGCCAGACCAGCGTGACGACGTCGCTGCCGTCGTACAGGTCGGCCTCCAGCGTGGGCAGGTTGGTGCGCGGCGTGTAGACCACGGTGCGCAGCCGACCGGCGACCGAGACCAGTTGGCCCCGGGAGCACTGCTGGGCCAGGACGCCACCGCACTCGGCGCTCTCCTGCCGCAGCTCCTGCGCGTCGATCTCGGCCTCGCTGGCGGTGAACCGTTGCAGGATGCGCCGCAGCGACACCTTGCTCTCGTCGGTCGTCATGACCTCCGCGTCACCCTCTCCACGTTCGCCGGGACCGGCCCGGCTCCGGCGACGCCGGAACCGTCCCGCCAGCGTACGCCGACAGGGCCGGTTCCGGCGGGCCGGGACGCGGTCGTTCAGACCTGGCGGGGCTCGCTGGACGCGTCCTCGACCTGGTCGGCCATCTCGCGGGGCAGTCGCAGCGGCAACGGCTCACGGACCGGCTTCGCCTCCTGGCCACGGTCGACCACAAGGCCTTCCAGGCACTCGGCGAGCGGGCCCGAGCTGGCCGAGTCGGTGGCCGCCGGGCCCTGGAAGACGCCGCGGACCATCCAGCGCGGCCCGTCGACGCCGACGAACCGCAGGTTGGTCGGGCCGTCCGGGGTCCGTACCTGGGCGTGCAACTCCGTGCCGTACTCGCCGTCGACCTCCTGCGCGGAGGCGCCGTCCCGCAGCAGCGACTGCCGGATCTCCTCGCGCACCTCGTCCCAGATCCCCTCGGACCGGGGGGCCGCGAAGACGCCGAGCTGCAACGCGTTGTCCCCGTGCACCAGCACAACCTGCTGGATCACGCCCTGCGGGTCGGCCTGCACCCGCACCTCCACCTCGGCGACCGCCGGAATGTGCAGGCTGCCCAGGTCGAGTCGCTGCACCTCGTCGTCAACCTCGGAGATGTCGTACGGCCCGCGCACCAGCGCCGCCGCCGCGCCGCCCTCGTCGAGGACCTCGGTGGCCCGCTCGTCGCGGGTGTGCCGCCCGGCATCGGCCCGCTTTCGGGAGAAGATCACTGCGCCCACCCTCCGCTGTTCACGATCACCCTGCCACTTCTTCCGTCTGCCCGCCGGCCGGCGACGGCACCAGCTGAGCGTGCCCACCGGTCGAACCGTGCCCACCGGTCCCACGCGTGGACCCGGGCAGCTCGGCCACCGGCTCGAACCGCGCCCGTGCCACGCGCTGGATCACGAGCTGGGCGATCCGGTCCCCGCGAGAGATCTTCGCGGGCGTGTCCCGATCATGGTTGATCAGGTTGACCATGATCTCACCCCGGTAGCCGGCGTCGACCGTACCGGGCGCGTTGAGCACCGTCACGCCGAGCCTGGCCGCCAGGCCGGACCGGGGGTGGACCAGGCCCACGTAGCCCTCCGGCAGGGCGACGGCCACGCCGGTGGGCACCAGTGCCCACCCGCCGGGCGGCAGCTCCACGTCCGCGGCGGCCACCAGGTCGGCCCCGGCATCGCCGGGATGGGCGTACGTGGGCATCGGCAGCTCGGCATCGAGCAGCCGTACGGGCACGGGTACGACGTCGGTCACGGGTCCCCTCTTCGGTCCGGTTGTCTCCGGTGACCCTGCCATCCTGCCGGTTGGCCGGCCCGCCGTGCGCCGTACCCTCGCAGGAGTGAGCATGTCGCCCTCCCCGTCCGCCGATCGGCCAGGGGTTCCGGCCCGCCCGGCGTACGCCGAACGGCTGGACCTGCCCTGGTGGCTGTGGCTGATCAGCCTGGTGGCCGCCGGACTGCTGGCGGTCGAGATCTGGATGGGTGGTTCCGGCGCCCGCGCCTGGCTGCCCTTCGCCGTCCTGCTGCCGGTCACGGCCGTCGGGCTGTGGTGGCTGGGCCGGATCGGGGTGGCGGTCGTCGACGGTGAGCTGCGGGTGGACGACGCCCGGCTGCCGGCGCGCTTCGTGGCCGACGTGGTCCCGTTGGACGCCTCCGGGCGTCGTGAGGTGCTGGGCGTGGGCGCGGACCCGCTCGCCTTCGTGGTGCAGCGGCCGTGGATCAGCGGCGCGGTGCAGGTGGTGCTCGACGACCCGGCCGACCCGACCCCGTTCTGGGTGGTGAGCAGCAGGCGTCCGGTCGAGTTGGCCGAGGCGCTGCTGGCCGCGCGGGACACCGCCAGGCCCGCCGGCACCCGGCCTGCCGACACCCGGCCCGCCGACACCGGCCCCGGAGACGCCAGGCCCGCCGCCGCCAGGTCCGCCGACACCACGGCTGGCGAGCCGGGCTGAACGACGCCCAGGGCCGGCCCCAGGCCCGCCCCGGGACCCGCTCAGGGCCCGCTCAGGTGCCCGTGGGCGGGCCGGGCAGGGCCTGCGGTGGCGCCGGCCGGGCGATGCCGCGACGACGAAGGTCCGCCTGGAGCTGGTCGGCCATCTGGCGGGTGGCCCGGCGGTTCAGGAAGCTGGCCACCGCCGCGCCCGTGAGGAACGGCCCGAGGGTGGTGAGGTTGCGCCCGAAGCGGCGCAGCAGCATGTCCCGCATCTCCTTGCGGGCGGCGGTGCCGAGCACCGCGCCGACGCCCACGCCGGGCACCATCGGGTTGACCCCGCGCTGAGTGGCCCAGGAGTGCACCAGGGCCACCGCCCGCTGACTGCCGGCGTCCGGCAACGACACGCCGTGGATCTCGTGCAGCTCACCGATCAGTTTCAGCTCCACCGCCACGACGGCGACGGTCTCGGCGGCGAGCAGCACGGGCGCGGAGAGCAGCGTGGGCGCCACCGTCCACTCGACGGCGGCGACTCCCCCGCCGGCCGCGCCGATCCCGGCCGTGGCGCGGGAGGCGTTGCGGATCAGTCGCTCGGCCAGGGCGGCGTCGTCCAGGCCGGGAAAGTGTCGACGCAGGGTGGCCAGGTCCCGGACCGGCACGTGCGGGGCTATCTCAGCCACCGTGTCGACCATCCAGCGCACCGCGGCGCGGGGCTTGAACAGGTCGGAGATGCCCCGGCTGCGGGCCTGGGACACCATCCGGGTGAGTAGTTGGCGTCGCCGGGCCGGCGCGATGTTGTCCTCGGTCAACGCCGCGACGGTGGCGCCGAGGTCGTCCGCGCCGCCGTCGGTGGTGTCGCCTCGATCGCTCATGGGTGGAACCTCCCGGTGCTGTGGCTACCCGCTACGAGTCAAACAGGTACCCACCGGCGTCGCACGCCTACACCGGCAGCGGCGGCCCCGATGAGGAGGCCGCCGCCGGTGTCGTGCGTGTCAGACGCACTCTCGGCAGATCAGCTCGCCGTTGCGCTCGACCGCCAGCTGGCTGCGATGGTGGACCAGGAAGCAGCGGGCACACCGGAACTCGTCCTGCTGCATCGGTAGCACCTTGACAGTGAGCTCCTCGTCGGCCAGGTCGGCACCGGGCAGCTCGAAGCTCTCGGCGACCTCGGCCTCGTCGACGTCCACCGCGCCCGACTGTGAGTCGACGCGCCGTGCCTTGAGCTCTTCCAGGCTGTCCTCGCCGAGGTCGACCTCGTCGCGACGCGGGGCGTCGTAGTCGGTGGCCATCGGATGTCACTCTCCCATATCGATGTTGTCGCTTCCGGTTGTAACGCCGGACGACTCTGTTTCGGTTCCGCTGGCCGGCAACCACTTGTGTCGGGCACCCGACCCGCGGACCGTACGGGTCGGGACCGCTGGGGCCACTCCCCTGCGAGCGCGGAACCTTACCCCCCTTGGGCGAGGCATGTATACCGCCCTCGCGGCTGAGATGTACGCCCCCGCACGCGAAGTTGTTCCCAATGTGATTC
This sequence comes from Micromonospora sp. DT44, assembly GCF_049841635.1. NCBI lineage: Bacteria > Bacillati > Actinomycetota > Actinomycetes > Micromonosporales > Micromonosporaceae > Micromonospora > Micromonospora sp. DT44. The sequence goes on from NZ_JBNCKS010000014.1 coordinate 23,798, forward strand.
AGGCGACACGAAGATAGGGGTAGTAGTACCCGGTTCGCGGTCGGCGCGCCGGCATGTCGGACTGTTTCCACGCGACGGCCGGACAACCGTTAACCTCAGCGGCGTATTCGACGGCCGACGGTCAGCGCGATCGTTGGCGGCCGCCACCACCCACCTCAGCTCCGGGAGCGCCCAGATGAGTTTTGCGCGAGTGCGAGCACTCGTCGTCGTCGGCCTGCTGGGGGTCCTGGCGCTGGCGTTCGTGATCACCGCGATCGTCCGGGACAGCCAGGGCAAGGCCGGCGCGGCGGGCAGCTGCCCGGACGGCTGGCCGCTGGCCGACGTCACCCTGCACGAGACCAAGGACGTCAAGATCAACGTCCTGAACGCGACCGACGAGCCGGGCCGGGCGAGCGCCGTCGCCGACGACTTCCGTAACCGCAAGTTCCAGGTCAAGAAGGTCGGCAACGCGCCCAAGGGCATCGACGACGTGGCCGTGCTGAAGTTCGGCCCCAAGGGTGTGAGCTCCGCCCACCTGCTGAAGGCGTACTTCCTGGACAACGCCGATCCGGTCTACGACCCCAAGCGCACGGACGACACCGTGGACGTCGTTTTGGGCAACGGCTTCCAGCAGCTCGCCACCACCACCGAGGTCAACCAGTCCCTCGGTGACCTGGGCCCGCCGGTCGCGCCGCCGGGTTCCTGCCCGTCCCCCGGCCCCAAGAAGTGACGGCCTGACCGGCAGTCCATCGGGATCAGGGGCCGCCGGAGGCGTCCAGGTCGGCCAGCCGGTCGTGCAGTCCGGCGAAGAGGGCCGGCGGGGCCGCGATCACCAGGTCCGGGCCGGCCGGGCGACCGGCCAGGCCGGCCACCCGAGCGCCCGCCTCGGCGGCGACCAGGCCTCCGGCGGCCTGGTCCCAGGCCGACAACCCCTTTTCGAAGTACGCGTCCAGCCGCCCCTCCGCGACCATGCAGAGGTCCAGCGCGGCGGCGCCGAGGCGGCGGATGTCACGTACCGAGGCGATCAGTCCGGCCACCACCGACGCCTGGTGCGCCCGACGGCCGGCGTCGTAGCCGAAACCGGTGCCGACGAGCGCCTGCCCCAGGTCGGTCTCACCCGAGCAGCGCAGCCGGACGCCGTCGCGCCACGCCCCGCCGCTGGCCGTGGCGGTCCACTCCTCACCGGTGTGCACATTGCGCACCACGCCGGCGACCACCGTCCCGTCCACCTCGGCGGCCAGCGACACCGCGCTGTACGGCAACCCGTAGAGGTAGTTCACGGTGCCGTCGATCGGGTCGACGATCCACCGCACCCCGCCCGGCGCCACCGGACCGGTGTCCGTCGTGCCGTACTCCTCGCCGAGGACCGCGTCCCCCGGTCGAAGCCGACGCAGGGCGTCGAGGACCTGGCGCTCGACGGCTCGGTCGGCGGCCGTCACCACGTCGGTGACCGTGCTCTTGGTCGCCGCCACGGAAACTCCCTCGACCCGCATCTCGTACGCGGTCGCCGCGGCGTCCCGCGCCACCTCGATCGCAATCGCTAACAATTCCCGCGGTAGCGGTGCCGAACGGTCCATTCCAGGGTCCCCTTCCGGCACGACCGGGGCGTTGCGAGCCGTGCGCGAGTATCATCCTTACAAAGTCCACATCTGCGCCGAATCGGCGGTCCCGCCGCCGTTACGCCGTGCGGCGCAGGATGATCGCCGCAGACGGCGTTACAATTCACCCCTGCCCACGCGCCACGGACCGCCGAGACCACGGCCGGCCCGGGACACGGGGGTCCCTCAACCACATCGCCCGGCCCGGTTGACCCGCCGTGTCGGACGACCCGGCCGTGCCCGCTCTTCGCCTCCGGAAGGTCATTCGTGACAGAACCCCGCCAGCCCGGCGCCGACGTTCGCTCGCTCACCGACACCCTGATCGCCCATGCGCAGAGCGCTGGCGGTCAGCTCACGTCGGCGCAGCTCGCGCGCACCGTCGAGACCGCCGAGGTGACTCCGGCCCAGGCCAAGAAGATCCTGCGGGCGCTCTCCGAGGCCGGAGTGACCGTGGTGGTGGACGGCTCGGCCAGCACCCGCCGCCGGGTCGCCGCAGCTCGCTCGACGACCCCCGCGTCCCGAGCCACCACCGCCAAGACGACCAAGAAGGCCGCCGCGCCCGCCCCGAAGCAGGCGCCCGCCTCCGACGAGGCGCCGGCGACGCCCGCCCCGCGCAAGGTGGCCGCTCGCAAGGCCGCCGGCAGCACCGCCGGGGTCGCCGCCGCGGCAGCCACCCCGGCCAAGGCGACCAAGTCCACCCGCGCGACCAAGGCCACGGTGGCTGCGGCGGCCGGCGCCAAGCCGGTCAAGGCAGCCGGCAAGGGCGAGGGCGCCGAGGGTGAGATCGACCCGGAGGAGCTCGCCGCCACCATCGAGGACGTGGTGGTCGAGGAGCCGGCCGAGCTGGCCCAGGCCGCCGAGACCGACGCCGCCGCGTCGGCCACCGACAACGACTTCGAGTGGGACGACGAGGAGTCCGAGGCGCTCAAGCAGGCGCGGCGCGACGCCGAGCTGACCGCCTCCGCCGACTCCGTCCGGGCGTACCTGAAGCAGATCGGCAAGGTCCCGCTGCTCAACGCCGAGCAGGAGGTGGAGCTGGCCAAGCGGATCGAGGCCGGGCTCTACGCCGCCGAGCAGCTGCGCGCGGCCGACGAGGGCGAGGAGAAGCTCGCCCGGGAGATGGTCCGCGACCTGGGCTGGATCTCCCGCGACGGCGAGCGCGCCAAGAACCACCTGCTCGAGGCGAACCTCCGTCTGGTCGTGTCCCTGGCCAAGCGGTACACGGGACGCGGCATGGCCTTCCTCGACCTCATCCAGGAGGGCAACCTCGGTCTCATCCGGGCGGTCGAGAAGTTCGACTACACCAAGGGCTACAAGTTCTCCACGTACGCCACCTGGTGGATCCGGCAGGCCATCACCCGCGCCATGGCCGACCAGGCTCGCACCATCCGTATCCCGGTGCACATGGTCGAGGTCATCAACAAGCTTGGCCGCATACAGCGTGAGCTGCTCCAGGACCTGGGCCGCGAGCCCACTCCGGAGGAACTGGCCAAGGAGATGGACATCACACCCGAGAAGGTGCTGGAGATCCAGCAGTACGCTCGGGAGCCCATCTCGCTGGACCAGACCATCGGCGACGAAGGCGACAGCCAGCTCGGTGACTTCATCGAGGACTCCGAGGCCGTGGTCGCCGTCGACGCCGTCTCGTTCTCGCTCCTGCAGGACCAGCTCCAGCAGGTGCTGCAGACGCTCTCCGAGCGTGAGGCGGGCGTCGTACGGCTGCGCTTCGGCCTGACCGACGGTCAGCCGCGGACGCTGGACGAGATCGGTCAGGTCTACGGGGTGACCCGGGAGCGGATCCGCCAGATCGAGTCCAAGACGATGTCCAAGCTGCGACACCCGTCCCGGTCGCAGGTTCTCCGGGATTACCTGGACTGAGCCTGTTTCGTCAACCGAACGTGTCGTTTTGACCACCTGGCGTGCAACGCCAGGTGGTGATCGTCCGGATGCACGAATGTGATCGTTGACGTGGCACCCTGGGTTCACGGCACACTGTCCCTGCCATGTGTGACCTCGGTCCCCCGCGGGCACACAGGGAAGGCAAGGCCCAGCACGGGTGTTGCACGATAGGTGAGCAACGACCGAAGAGATTGTTCATCGGTGACGACCAGAGGAGGAAGGCGATGACCCCGACCCTCACGCCGCCGCCCGAGACGGTGGCTCCCCCAGCCGCCGATGAACGGTGCGACCGCTGCAATGCTGCCGGCAAGCTCCGTATCTCTCTCTCGGGTGGGAGCGAGTTGGTGTTCTGTGGGCACCACGCGAACAAGTACGCGGAGGATCTCGTGAAGATCACCGTTCGGTTCGCGACGGACCCTGAGTTCAGCTGGCGTGGCGCCGATTTGATGGCGAACTAAGTCCGCAACCGACATAGCCGACCGGAGGTACCCCACACGGGGTGCCTCCGGTCGGCTATTTCCGTCCGGCCGGGCCAGCCGAGCGCCCGCCAAGATCCACGCAACTCCAGGGATGTTGCTGGTTCCGACGCACGGGAGGCAGCAACATCCCCGAAGTTGTGAAGATCTTGGGCATTGCGCCCCGCACCCGCACCCGCACCCGCACCCGCACCCGCACCCGCACCAAGATCGTGCTCGAACCAGGATGTAGTGGCCTCACAGACCCGTGACACCACTACATCAATGATCGAGCACGATCTTGGCGTGGTACCCGACACGTGGGGCCGCCCGGGCCGCCTGGGGTGCGGGGGGTCCGGAGGATGCCCGGCGTGGCGGAGGCGCGGATGCGACCCGCGCGTCCGTGCTGGGGTCGTGGGGTGCGTGGGGTCAGAGGGTCTGCACGGTGGCGATGCGTTCCTCGAGCTGCTCGATGGTGGCCTGGGCGCTCGGCGGCCCACCGCAGAGCCGGCGCAGCTCGGCGTGGATCTTGCCATGCGGCTGGCCGGTGCGGTGGTGCCGGGCGGCCACCAGAGCGTTGAGTTGGCGCCGGAGCGCCACACGACGCTGGGCGGCACTCAGGGGTACCGGAGGCGCCGCCACGGGCGCAGCGGCCGGCTGAGCGGCCCGCTCGGCGGTACGGCGACGCTGGGCGGCGAGTTGGTCCGCCTGCCGCTTGGTGAGCAGCAGGGAGACCTGGTCAGCGGTGAGCAGACCGGGCAGGCCCAGGTACTCCTCCTCCTCGGGCGTACCGGCCTGCGCGGCGGTCCCGAACGACGCGCCGTCGAAGATCACCTGGTCCAGTTCGGCGGTGGCCGAGAGCGCGGCGAACCGCTTCTCCAGCTCCCCGCTGGCCTGGTCGTCGCGCTGCGCGCGTTCCAGCAGGTCGTCGTCGAGGCCGTCGGAATCCTTGGGCTTGCCCAGGACGTGGTCCCGCTCGTTCTCCATCTCGCTGGCCAGCCCGAGCAGGTGCGGCACGCTGGGCAGGAACACCGAGGCGGTCTCACCGGGGCGGCGGGCCCGCACGAACCGGCCGATCGCCTGGGCGAAGTACAGCGGGGTGCTGGCGCTGGTGGCGTAGACGCCGACGGCGAGCCGGGGGATGTCGACGCCCTCGGACACCATCCGCACCGCGACCAGCCACCGCTGGTCAGACGCCGCGAACGTCGCGATCCGCGCGGACGCGCCCTGGTCGTCGGAGAGGACCACGGCGGCCTTCTCACCGGTCACCTGCTCGATCAGCTTGGCGTACGAGCGCGCAGTCTGCTGGTCGGTGGCGATGATCAGGCCACCGGCGTCGGGCATCCCGGCGTTGCGCAGCACGGTGAGCCGGGCGTCGGCGGCCCGCAGCACCTGCGGCATCCAGTCCCCCGCCGGGTCCAGGGCGGTACGCCACGCCTGCGCCACCAGATCCTGGGTCATCGGCTCGCCGAGGCGGGCCGCCAGCTCGTCCCCGGCGTTGGTACGCCAGCGGGTCTCCCCCGAGTACGCGAGGAAGAGCACCGGCCGGACGACCCCGTCGCGCAGCGCGTCGGCGTAGCCGTACACCGAGTCGGCCCGGGAGCGCAGCAGCCCGTCACCGCCCCGCTCGTACTCGACGAACGGGATCGGGTTGTCGTCGGAGCGGAACGGCGTGCCGGTGAGCATGAGTCGGCGTACGGCCGGCTCGAAGGCGGCCTTGACACCGTCACCCCAGCTGCGGGAGTCACCGGCGTGGTGGATCTCGTCGAGGATGACCAGTGTGCGACGGGTCATCGTGCGTCGCCGGTGCACCTGCGGGGCCATGCCGACCTGGGCGTAGGTGATCACCGCGCCGTGGAAGTCGGCGGCGGAGTGCACGTCGGCGTTACGGAACGCGGCGTCGAGCTGGATGCCCACCCGGGCCGCGGCATCGGCCCACTGGGTCTTCAGATGCTCGGTCGGTGCCACCACGGTGACCGCCTCGACGGTGCCGTCGGCGAGCAGTTCGGCAGCGATGCGCAGGGCGAAGGTGGTCTTGCCAGCGCCCGGGGTGGCGACCGCGGTGAAGTCGTCGGTACGTCGGCGCAGGTACTCCACCAGGGCCTTGCGCTGCCAGGCACGCAGTGCCGGGAACGTCTCGAGCACCGGCGTCCGGGCTGCCACGCGAAGCTCCTCTCCGACCGCACCAGGGCGGACACCGGGCGAGGGCCACGAGTACCGCCGCCCATGAAAACGCCTCCGCGCAGAAGCTGCCGCGAAGGCCGACTCAGCATAACCAGCGCGCGCCGGCAGGCCCAGGCGACGCCACGCTGGTCACATTCGCAACGGCGGCGGAGCGGACCTCACCAGGGGTCGCCGGTGTGCGGTGGACGCAGGGTCGCTACCGGCGCGGACCAGCGTCGACGCAGCGCGACCAGGCGCAACCCGAACACGCCGACGGCGGCGGCGGTGAGCGGCACCGGGCCGGTCTGGCCGGTCAGGTGGAGCAGAGCCACCGCGACCGATCCGACCAGCGCGGCCACCGCGTAGATCTCCCGGCGCAGCACCACCGGGATCTCCGCGGTGAGCAGGTCCCGGCCGAGCCCGCCGCCGATGGCGGTCAGCATGCCGATCAGGCAGGCGCCGACGGCCGGCACCCGGGCGTCGAGCGCCTTGAGCGTGCCGGTCACGGTGAACAACGCGAGGCCCGCCGCGTCGAGCACCAGCACGGTGGTGCGCAGCCGGGCGAGTTGCGGGTGCAGCCAGAACACGGCGACCGCGGTGATCGCGGCGGTCGCGGCGTACCGCCAGTCGGCGAAGGCCAGCGGTGGCACCTCGTCGATGACGAGGTCGCGGAAAATGCCGCCGCCGAGCGCGGCCACGAAGCCGACGAACGCGACGCCGAAGAGGTCGAGCCGTTTGGCCACCGCGGCCGAGGCCCCGGAGGCGGCGAACACCGCGACACCGGTCAGGTCGGCGAGGAGCAGGGCGGTGGAGGTGGTCACCGCCGCAGGCTACGTCGCCGGCCGAAGGACCGGCCGGGGTTCACTCGCGGTACGAGTCGTAGATCTCCTTGCACTTGGGGCAGACCGGGGAGCCCGGCTTGGCCGCCTTCGTGACCGGGAAGGTCTCTCCGCAGAGCGCGACGACGTAGGTGCCCATGACGGCACTCTCGGCGATCTTCTCCTTGCGGACGTAGTGGAACATTTCCGGACCCGTGTCGGCGTCCTTCAGCTCCGGACGCTCGAGAACCTCTGTGCTCACGTCTGCACCTCCAACCGACAAGTTTGGCAGGTCATCACGGCCGGGTCCACTTGAGGCCGGCCGGCGTCCGACCCCGTACGGTGCCCGTGTGACTGACTTTCGCATCAGCTACGGCACCGAGGTCGCCGCAGCCCTGCGCGACGGCCGACCCGTCGTCGCCCTGGAGAGCACCATCGTCTCGCACGGCCTGCCCCGCCCGCAGAACCTGCGGGTGGCGCGGGAGATCGAGCAGGCGGTCCGGGACGCCGGGGCGGTGCCGGCGACAATCGGCATGATCCGTGGCGAGTTGGTGGTCGGTCTGGACGACGCCCAGCTGACGCGACTGGCCACCGTCGATGGTGTGACGAAGCTCTCGGTGCGCGACCTGGCCGTGGCGGCGGCCACCGGCGCGGACGGCGCCACCACCGTGGCCGCGACCAGCGCGGTGGCCGCGGCGGCCGGGATCGGGGTGTTCGCGACCGGCGGGTTGGGCGGGGTGCACCGGGAGGCGGAGCACACCTTCGACGAGTCGGCTGACCTCGTCACCCTGGCCCAGACGCCGATCACGGTGGTCTGCGCCGGCGTCAAGTCGATCCTCGACGTGGGCGCGACATTGGAGCGCCTGGAAACCCTCGGGGTCGCCGTACTCGGCTACCGCACCCGACGGTTCCCCGGCTTCTACCTCACCGACGCCGGCTTCGACCTGGACTGGTCGGTGGACTCGCCGGAGCAGGTCGCCGCCGTACTGGCCGCCAGGGACGAGCACGCCGTGCACACCGGCGCGCTGCTCGTCGCCAACCCGCTGCCGGTCGACGAGCAACTCGACCCCGAACTGCACGACCGGACCCTCGCCGACGGCCTGGCCCTGCTCGAGCGGGACGGGGTGACCGGCAAGGCCGTCACGCCGTACCTGCTGGCGCATTTCCACTCGGCCACCGAGGGCGCGAGCCTCACGGTCAACATCCGCATCATCCTGCGCAACGCCGATCTGGCCGCGCGCATCGCGGTCGCCACGGTCGCCCGCGCCTCCGCCGTCCCGGCATGACCCCTGGGACCCGGGTGGTCGTCGTCGGAGACGTGATCACCGACGTGGTCGCGGTGCTCACCGGGCCGCTCGCGGCCGGCACGGACACCGCCGCCGAGATCAGCCTCGGCGGCGGTGGGCAGGCGGCCAATACCGCCGCCTGGGTGGCGGCCCAGGGGTTCGCCGTCACGCTCGTCGGCGCGGTCGGCGATGACGACGCGGGGCGCGACCGGGCGGCCGAGTTGGCCCGTGCGGGCGTGGACTGCGTCCTCGATCGGGTGCCGGGCGTACCCACCGGCACGGTGGTCGTGCTGACGGCGGACGGCGAGCGGACCATGGTCACGTCGCGGGGCGCGAACCTGCGGTTGAGCGCCGAGCACGTCGACAAGGCCATCGCGGCGGCGCCCGACGCGGGGCATCTGCACCTGTCCGCGTACACCCTGTTGGACGCCGCGTCGCGCGCGGCGGGGTTGCGGGCGTTGGCCGCCGCCCGCGAGCGCGGGCTCACCACCAGCGTCGACGCGGCCTCCGCGGGGCCGCTGCGGCGCGTCGGCGCGCGGACCTTCCTGGGTTGGGTACGCGATGTCGACCTGCTCCTGGTCAACGCGGACGAGGCCACGGTGCTGGCCGGCGGTCTGGACCCGGCGGCGCAGGGGCGGGCGTTGTCGGCGACGGCCCGGCGGGTGGTGGTCAAACGTGGCGCGGCGGGGGCGGTGTGGGTCGAGGGCCGCCCGGCCCTGGTCAGCGTGGCGTCGGCCCGGCGGGTGGCGGTGGTGGACGTCACCGGGGCCGGCGACGCCTTCGCGGCCGGTCTGCTGACCGCCTGGCTCGGCGGCGCCACCGCGACCGCGGCCCTGGACCGCGCGACCGAACTGGGGGCGCTGGCCGTCTCCAGTGTCGGCGCCCGACCACCGGCCTGAGGCGTCGGAGCCCTGGCCCGCAGGGCGGGTCAGGGCTCGACGTCGATGATCTTGTGAGGGCGCTCCTCGGCGGTGAGGCTCATGGGTGGGGTCTCGACCCGCCGCCGGGGGTGGAACCGGTTGGACAGCCGGTGCTCCTCCTTGGGCGGCCGGTCGTTGGCCAGCAGCACGGCCAACCACGGGATGAGCACCATGCCGACGGCGCACAACGGCAACCAGAGCCAGAGCAGGGGGGCTTTCGCGCCGACCAGGATCGCTCCGGCGACGATGCAGGCCACCCGGATGCCCATCATGAGGACATAGCGGCGCTGACGGCTCGTGAGCTGATCGTGCTGGCTGCGCGAGGCATCGGTGATCAGAATCGGCTCGTACGCCTGACGCTTCACCAGGAACCTCCTCGAGGGGATTACGCCCCATCCTGTCACCACGAAGCCGTGATCAGCGAATATCGAGCCATCCCGGTACGTGTTACGCGCGTGGTACGCTGCGCGACGTGGGCAGCAGGTTCAGCTTCACCGACGAGGCGTTGGCCAACCTCAGGGTCTACGACGTCACGCCCGGGGAAGTCTGGGAGGCGCTGCACAGCGCGCGACGGGTCATCCGCCACCTGGGCGACGACGTGATGGTGGTCTACGCCGCCGCCCGCCGGGGCCGTCGCCTGGCGGTGCTGCTCGCCGAGGCCGATGGCACCGACAACGACTGGGACATCCTCTCCGCCCGCGAGCTGAGCGACGTCGAGTCCAAGCGCTACGACGAGGCCGTGCGGAGAGATCGCCGATGAGGGGGGCCGTGACGATGCACCGCAACGACGCGACGAAGCAGTTCCACAGCGGCGACGACCAGCTCGCCGAGCTGATCGACGAGAGCCCCGCGGTGGACCTGCCCACACCCGACACCGACGTGCCGATGGTGAGCCGGTCGGTCCGGCTGCCGCTGGAGACCTACGAGCGGGTCCGCGCCGCCGCCGACGCCCGGGGCATCGGGGTCACCACGCTGATGCGGCAGTGGATCGAGGCCGGCCTCGCCGACCTGGACGACTCGGCCACCGTCTCGCTGGCCGACGTCCGGCGCGCGCTGGCCTCCCTGGCGCACCCCACCGCCGCCTGAACGTCAGCCCTGATCGGCCTTCGCCGCCGCCTTCATCTGCTGCTTGTACTCCCGCACCCGGCGCAGCGAGTCGGCGTCGGTGACGTCCGCCACCGACCGGTACGCGCCGGGGTCGCCGTACCCGCCGGCCGCCGTCCGCCAGTCCTGCGGGGTCACGCCGAACCGCTTGCCCAGCAGCGCCACGAAGATCTGCGCCTTCTGCCTGCCGAAGCCGGGCAGGTCGGCGACGCGTCGCAGCAGCTCCGGCCCGTCGGCGACGCCCGACCACAGCAGCGCCGCGTCGCCGTCGTAGCGCTCCACGAGCACCCGGCAGACCTCTTGCACCCGCGTCGCCATCGCCTTCGGGAACCGGTGCAGGGCGGGCGGGGTGGCGAAGAGCGCGATCAGCGCCTCGGTGTCGTAGCCGGCCAGCTCCGCCGCGTCCAGGTCGTGACCGAGCCGCTGAGCCAGCACGTACGGCGAGGAGAACGCCTTCTCCATCGAGACTTGTTGATCAAGGACCATGCCGACCAGCAGGGCCAGCGAGCTGCGCTCCAGCAGACGGTTGGCCTCGGGGTCGATGGGGAGCACGAGCGTCATGGCCACCATCCTGCCCCGCCCGCCGACCCGGTCGGACACCGACGCTCCGACGTCCGTCGGCGGGTGCCGCCGACTCGGGACGCGACGCGGGGCAGGATGGCGACGTGGACGAACACGACATGCTGCTCTCCCCCGCCGGCGTCGACGCCCTGCGGACCGCGCTGACCCGGGCCGGGTTCACCAGCAACGGCATCGCCGAACGGCTCGGCCCGCAGGCCACCGCCTCGGTCGCGCGCAACGACTACCGGGCCGCGCTGCGCGGAACCGAGGACCGGGATTCGCTCGCCACGCTGATCCGGCTGTTCATCTGCGACCAGACCGAACCGGAGGCCGCCGTCGCCGCCGCGTTGGCCCCGCTCGGGCTCGCCGAGGCGCTGGCCGGCGGGATCGTCGAGCGGTACGACGAGGGCCTGCGCGCCGGCGTCGACCTGGAACCGTACGGCGACGACTGGTGGGTGCTCGCCGACGTGCCGGCCTCGGCTCGGCCCGGTCGACCCCTGCACGCCGAACACGTGCTCGGTATCGGCGGCGCCACCCACACCCTGATCGGGGCGACCGTACGCCGGCCGGTCGGCGCCGCCCTGGACCTGGGCACCGGCTCCGGCGTCCAGGCCCTGCACCTCGCGACCCACGCCGACACGGTGACCGCCACGGACCTCTCCGATCGGGCCCTGCGCTTCGCGGCGACGAACGCCGCCCTCAACGGCCAGGACTGGGAGCTGCTGCGCGGCGACATGGTCGCGCCGGTGGCCGGCCGACGATTCGATATGGTGGTGAGCAACCCGCCGTTCGTGGTGGGCCCGGGCACCACCACACACGTCTACCGCGACTCGGGTCGGGTGGGTGACGCCATCGCCGCCGAGCTGGCCGCCGCCGCCCCCGGCCTGCTCACCGAGGGCGGCACCATGCAGTACCTCGCGAACTGGGTGCACGTCGCCGGTGAGGAGTGGGACGAGCGGGTGGCGGGCTGGTTCGCGGGTACCGGCCTGGACGCCTGGGTGATCCAACGCGAGGTCGCCGATCCGATGGCGTACGTCGACCTGTGGCTCACCGACGTCGGTGAGGGCACCGACCCGCAACGGGCAGCCGTCTGGCTGGACTGGTTCGACCAGCACAAGATCGAGGCGATCGGCTTCGGGATCGTGTCGCTGCGCCGCGGCGGCCACGCCGATCCGGTGGTCCGCGTGGAGGACCTGCGACAGCGGGTCCAGCCGCCGCTGGGCGACCAGATTGGCGCGTGGTTCGACCGCCAGGACTTCCTGCGGGTACGCGACACGGAGGCGTTGCTCGCCGAACGCTACCGGGCCGCCGACGGTCTCCAGCTCCGCCAGGAGGCCACCATGGGTGACGAGGGCTGGGCGGTCGACCGGCAGGTGCTCGCGATGCCGCACGGCCTGCGCTGGACCGAGGAGATCGACCCGTTGGTGCTGGCGCTGGTCGGCGGGGCGGACGGCCGCCTACCGCTCCGCGACCAGCTCGCCCTGCTCGCGGCCGCCCACGACGTCGAACCCGCCGAGATGGCCGAGGCCGCCGGCCCGATCGTCGCGCACCTGGTCGAGCGCGGCTTCATCGAGCCGGTGACCGAGTGATGTCGCCAACCGGCGCGTCGACGCTGCTGCCGATTCCTGCGGCGACGCTGCTGCCGATTCTTGCGGCGGCAGTGGTGCCCACGGCGGCGGCGCTGGTGCTGGTACCTGCGGCGGCAGTGGTGCCGACGGTGGCGGTGGTGCGCTGATGCGGGCCGTGGTGCAGACGGTGGGGCGGGCCAGCGTGACGGTGGACGATGAGGTCGTCGGTGCGATCGAGGACGGCCTGCTGGTGCTGCTCGGCGTGACGCACACCGACACCGCCGAGACCGCCGAGACGATGGCCCGCAAGGTGCACGAGCTGCGCATCCTGGACGACGAGCGGTCCGCCGCCGACGTCGGGGCGCCGATCCTGGTGGTCAGCCAGTTCACCCTCTACGGCGACGCCCGCAAGGGCCGCCGTCCGAGTTGGACGGCAGCGGCCCCCGCCGAGATGGCCGAACCCCTGGTGACGGCGGTGATAGAGGCCCTGCGCCAGCGCGGCGCGAAGGTCGAGACCGGCCGCTTCCGCACCCACATGCTCGTGGAAAGCACCAACACAGGCCCCAAAACAATCCTCCTAGACCTCTAATCCCTCCCCCCTCTCCTCCCACCCATCCGCCCCACCCCGTTGATCATGAAGTTATTGCCCGCTGGGCCGGCGTGTCGTGGCAATAAATTCATGATCAACGCCCGGAAGCGACGCCCGGAAGCCGGGGCGGGTCGGGGGCGGGTCGGGGGGCGCAGTCGTTGGGGTTACAGATTTCGGGGAGGATCTGGCGCGATTGCTGTCGGGTCCGCGATCAGCTCACTCCCGTTTCACGTCCCGCCCGCCAAGCTGTGTCTCACACCGGCACCACTGGGCCGGAGACACGGCACAGACGTGGGATACGGGGAGACAGAGATGACCGAACACCGGACGCGCCCGGCCACCAGCACCGAGACCGACGCCCTCACCGACCTGGACGCCACCGACGAGCGCGGCATCTCCACCGACCTGGTCCGGGCGTACCTCAACGGCATCGGCCGGACCAAGCTACTGACGGCCGCGCAGGAGGTCGAGCTGGCCCGGCGGGTCGAGGCTGGACTGTTCGCCGAGGAGAAGCTCGCCACCTGCACTCCGGTCTCGGAGGATCTGCGGTCCGACCTGGAGCTGATCGTCGTCGAGGGCCGCGCGGCCAGGGACCACCTGCTGGAGGCGAACCTGCGGCTGGTGGTCAGCATCGCCAAGCGCTACACCGGACGCGGGATGGCCTTCCTGGACCTCATCCAGGAGGGCAACCTCGGTCTGATCCGGGCGGTGGAGAAGTTCGACTACGCCAAGGGCTACAAGTTCTCCACGTACGCCACCTGGTGGATCCGGCAGGCCATCACCCGCGCCATGGCCGACCAGGCCCGCACCATCCGTATCCCGGTGCACATGGTCGAGCAGGTCAACCGGATGGTCCGGGCCCGCCGCGAGCTGGCGGTGACGCTGGGCCGCGAGCCCAGCGTCGCGGAGGTCGCGCGGGCGCTGGAGATTCCCGAGTTCCAGGTCATCGAACTCATCTCGTACGACCGGGAGCCGGTCAGCCTGGACCAGGCTGTCGGCGACGACGGTGAGAGCGCGCTCGGTGACTTCGTGGCCGCGGTGGACCCGCGTACCGACCCGGGCGAGGGTGCCGCGCACGGCGAGCTGCGCAACGAGGTGAGCATCGTGCTGTCCACGCTGTCGCAGCGGGAGCAGGCGGTCATCCGGCTCCGGTTCGGGCTGGACGACGGCCGGCAGCGCACCCTGGACGAGGTCGGCCGGGAGTTCGGCCTGTCCCGCGAGCGCATCCGTCAGATCGAGAAGGTGACGCTGCTCAAGCTGCGCGCGCCGGAGCGGGCGCAGCGCCTGGAGGCGTACGCCTGCTGACCCGCCCGAAGTTGTGGAAGGCCCTGGCGGTTCGCCGGGGCCTTCCCCCTTGCCGCGATGGTTGACTGGAGACCCCGACGAGAGGCCACCCGTGAACTGGACGCTGGAAGTCGTGATCGTGCCTGTGTCGGATGTGGACCGGGCCAAGAGCTTCTACGCCGACCAGCTCGGCTTCGCCGTCGACCACGACACCGTGATCAGTGATGACGCGCGGATAGTGCAGCTGACCCCGCCCGGCTCGGGCTGTTCGATCGTGATCGGCAAGGGCGTCGTCCCGGAGATGCCGCCCGGCTCGCTCAGGGGCCTGCAGCTGGTCGTGCCCGACCTGAAGCGGGCTCACGCCGAGCTGGTCGAGCGGGGAGTGCAGGTCAGCGAGATCCAGACGCTGGGCGTCAACCCCCGACCGGTGCCCGACCCGCTGGACAATGTCGGCTTCGTCTTCTTCGCCGACCCGGACGGCAACACCTGGGGCGTACAGCAGATCTCCAGCCGCGCCTGAGCGGCGCGCCCCTTCAGAGGCGGCGGGGGCCGGTGTCCGGGCGGGCGGCCGCGCCGCCGACGCGTACCTGGGCGTGCAGGACCGAGATGCCGTCCGGGCGGGCGAGCACCGGGTTCAGGGTGACCGAACGTACCCTCGGCTGCTCGTCGGCGAGCTGGCCGACCCGCAGCAGCAGGTCGGCCAGGGCCGCGCGGTCCACCGGCGCGGCGCCCCGGTGTCCCCGCAACAGCGGGGCCGCGCGGGGCTCGTCCACCAGTTCGGCGGCGTCGGTGTCGGTGAGCGGCACCGCCCGCCAGGCCCGGTCCCCGAGCAGGTCGGTGGCGACACCCCCGAGGCCGAAGCCAACCACCGGACCGAACGCCGGATCTTCCACCAGTTCCACCACGCAGGCCACCCCGGGCGGGACCATCGGCTGCACCAGCACGTCCGCGCCGAAGCCGGCGGCCATCTCGGTGTACGCGCGGCGGACGCCCGCCTCGTCGCGCAGGTCGAGACGGACCGCGCCCAGGTCGAGCCGGTGCCGCAGCCCCGGATCGGCGGCCTTGAGCGCCACCGGGAAACCCGCCCGCGCCGCCGCTTCGGCCGCCGCGTCGACCGTGTCCACGAGCGTCGACGGCACGGTCCCGATGCCGTACGCGGCCAGCAGCGCCACCGCGTCGACGGGGTCGGCGCGCAGCGCGACCTGCGCGGCGTCCCGGTCGATGCGGGGCAGCTGGGGTGCCACGCCGGGCGGGCGGCCCAGCCACCGCGCGTACCGGTGCACCCGGGCGAGGGCGCGGACGGCCTCCTCCACGCCGCCGTACGCGGGCACCCCGGCGGGCAGCCGGCCGACCAGGAACGTCGCCACGGTCGGTTTGCCCAGAGCGAGGGCCGCCGGAAGGGCGGCGGTGACGTCGGCGTCCACGTCGGTGCGTTGACCGGGCAGCGGTGGGGCGAAGACCACCACGAGGGCGTCCACCCGGTCGTCGCCGGCCGTCTCGGCGAGGGCGGTGGCGAACTCGGCGGCCCCGGCGCTCGGCCCGACGTCACGGGGGTAACCGTCGGCCACGGTCAGGCCCTGCGCCACGCACGCCGTCGCCGCCAACCCGGTCAGCGCCGACGAGTTGCCGACCACGCCGACCCGGTCGCCGGTGGGCAGGGGCTGGTTGGCCAGCAGCACCCCCACGTCGAGCAGTTCCGCCACGGTGTCCACCCGGATCACCCCGGACTGGGCGAAGAGCGCGGACACCGCCACCTCGTCCGGGCCGGCGGCGTCACCGACCCCGGGTGGGCGGGCCGGAGAGGCGAGCGCCACCACCGGTTTGGCGCGACCGATCCGCCGGGCCAGCCGGGCGAACTTGCGCGGGTTACCGAACGTCTCCAGGTACAGCATGATCACGTCGGTGCCGGGGTCGTCCTGCCAGTACTGCAACAGGTCGTTCCCGGACACGTCGGCCCGGTTACCGGCGGAGACGAAGCTGGACAGGCCGAGGCCACGCCGGTCCGCCTCGGCGAGCAGCGCCACCCCGAACGCGCCGGACTGGCTGAAGATGCCGACCCGACCGGCCGGCGGCAGCGCGGGCGCGAGCGTGGCGTTGAGGCGTACCGTCGGATCGGTGTTGGCCACGCCCAGGCAGTTCGGGCCGACCACGCGCATGCCCGCGGCGTGGGCCGCGCGGACCAGCGACCGCTGCGCGGCCGCGCCCTCGCCGCCGGCCTCGGCGAAGCCGGCCGAGATCACGACGAGGCCGTGTACGCCGGCGGCGGCCGCGTCGGCGACCACCGCGGTCGCCGCGTCCGGCGGGACCGCCACCACCGCCAGGTCCACCGCCATCTGGGCGTCGACAGCGCTCGGGTACGCGGGCAGCCCGGCCACTGTCGACGCGCTCGGATGCACCGGCACGACCGCGCCGGTGAAACCGCCGTCGCGCAGGTGCCCGAGCACCGCCGCGCCGACGCCCTGCCCGGTGGCGCTCGCGCCGGAGACGACGATGCCCCGCGGCGCGAGCAGACGGGCGATCGAACGCGCCTCGGTGCGGTGCTCCCGGCCGCGCTGCACCTCCAGGGTGGCCTCGGTCGGGGCGATCGGGAAGCTCAGGTGCACCACGCCGTCGGCGTACGCGCGCTGGACCTGGTAGCCGAAGTCGGAGAAGACCCGCAGCATCGTCCCGTTGGCCGGCAGCACCTCGGCGACGAAGCTCATGATGCCGTTGCGCCGGGCGGCGTCGGCCAGGTGCTCCATCAGCACCGAGCCGATACCCCGCCCCTGGAAGGCGTCCTCCACCACGAAGGCCACCTCCGCCTCGGGCGCCTGCGGGCCCAGGCGCTCGTACCGGCCGACCGCGACGATCTGGTCGGCGGCCAGCACCACGAACGCCTCCCGGTCGTGGTGGTCGACCGTGACGAAACGGATCAGGTCGCGTTCCGGGATGCGCGGGTACGGCGAGAAGTACCGCAGGTAGCGGGTGCGCTCGGAGAACCGGCTGTGCATCGCCACCACGCCCGGCGCGTCGGTCGGGTCGATCTGTCGCAACTGGACGGTGCTGCCATCGCTGAGCAGCACGTCCACGTTTTGGTCCACACTCGTCACCGGAAACGGCCCGGCTCAGTCCCGCGGGTCGTACGGATCGAGCCCGAGCAGCGGGAAGACGGTCTTGCGGGTCGCCGCGATGGCCCGGTCCACCGCGTTCGGCTCGCCCGTCGGCTGCCACGGCTCGTACGACGGGTCGGCGTCGTCGGTCATCCGCAGCGGGATCTCCCGGCCCGGTCGACGGGCCGCCGCCAACTCCCGCCAGGCGAGCGGGGTGAGCGTCGCCGGGTCGATCGGGTCGCCGGTCGCCACGGCCAGCAGGTGGGTCCACGCCCGGGGCACCGCCTCGACCAGCGCGTACCCACCGCCGCCGGTCGCGACCCAGCGGCCCTCGCACAGCTCGTCGGCGAGCGACCGCAGCGCGAGGTAGGTGGCGCGCTGCCCGTCCACCGTCAGGTTCAGGTCGGCCAGCGGGTCCAGCCGGTGCCCGTCCGCGCCGCACTGGGTGACGAGCACCTGCGGGCGGAACGCGCGCAGCACCGACGGCACGATCGCGTGGAACGCCCGCTGCCAGCCGCTGTCGTCGACGCCCGGAGGCAGCGGCATGTTCACCGCGCTGCCCTGCGCGCCCGGCCCGCCGGTCTCGTCGGGAAAGCCGGTACCGGGAAAGAGCGCGAGTGGCGTCTCGTGCAGGCTGACCGTGAGCACCCGCAGGTCGTCCCAGAAGATGTCCTGCACGCCGTCGCCGTGGTGCACGTCCACGTCGACGTACGCGATCCGCTCCGCGCCCAGGTCGAGCAACCGGGCGATGGCCACCGCCGGGTCGTTGTAGACACAGAAACCAGACGCCCGGGCGGGCATCGCGTGGTGCAGGCCACCGGCCACGTTGACGGCCCGGCGGGCGTCCCCCCGCCAGACCGCCTCCGCGGCGGCAACCGTCGCGCCGGCGATCAACGCGCTGGACTCGTGCATCCCCTCGAAGATGGGGTTGTCGGAGGTGCCCAGCCCGTACCCGGCGAACAGCGGGTCGCGCGGCGCGGCCCGTACGGCGGCCAGGTAGGCCGGGTCGTGCACGCGGGTCAGCAGGGCGTCGTCGGCGGGCTCCGGCTTGACCATGCGCACACCGGGTCGGGCCAGGACGCCCAGCTCCTGGGCGAGCGCGACGGTCAGCTCCACCCGGACCGGGTCGAGCGGATGGTCACCCAGGTTGTAGGCCAGCAGCGCGGGGTCCCACACCACCACCGTGTCGTCGGACATGAGCCCATCGTCGCACGGGGACCGTCGTCGGCCCGTCGCGCGCGCTGGTCAGCGCTCTGGTGTCGGCCCGGTGGCGACCGGCCGGGACGCGTCGGCGACCCAGTTGCTCCACGACCCGACGTACAGCGCGGCGTCCGGCCGGCCGGCCAGGTGCAGCGCGAGGACCGCCTGCGCGGCGGTGACACCGGAACCGCAGTACGCCCCGACCTCCCGCGCCCCCTCCAGGCCGACGGCGGCGAACCGGTCCCGCAGCACCTCGGCGGCCGGAAAGCGCCCGTCGGCGCCCACGTACTCGCCGGCGGGCAGGTTCGCCGCGCCGGGCACGTGACCGGCGACCGGATCGATCGGTTCGACCTCGCCCCGGAAGCGCGGTGCCGCGCGTACGTCGAGCAGCACGGCGTCGTCGGCGGAGGCCAGGGCGCCGGCCTGCCCGGCGTCGAGCACCGGGAGTGCACCGGGGTGCACCTCGACGTCGCCGGGGCGTGGGGTGGGCGCTTCGGTGGAGACCGGTCGGCCGGCGGCGACCCATGCCGGGAAGCCCCCGTGCAGCAGGCGCACCGGCCGGTGCCCGGCCCACCGCAACGTCCACCAGGCGCGTGCGGCGGCCAGGCCGTCGCCGCCGTCGTACACCACCACGGGGTGACCGGAACGGACGCCAGCGGCCCGCAGCGCCCCCCGCAGCGCGCCCGGGTCGGGCAGCGGGTGCCGCCCGCCGACGCCGGGCGGCCCGCACAGCGCGGTGTCCAGGTCGACGAAGACCGCGCCGGGCAGGTGGCCGGCCAGGTAGTCGTCGTGGCCGGGCGGGCCGGTGAGCCGCCAGCGGACGTCGAGCAGGGTGGGCGGGTCGGCGTCGGCGAACTCGGCGGCGAGCCGGTCGACCTCGACGAGCAGCTCCTCGGTACCGGACATGCCGACCATCCAACACCATCCGGGTCACCACGGCGCGATTCGGCAGCGGTCGCTCGGCGCGCGGCAGGGTAGCATCGTGCATCGGAGGGCCGCTTACCTTATGAAGTCTCACGATCTGGTCGACACGACCGAGATGTACCTGCGCACCATCCTCGAGCTGGAGGAGGAGGGAGTGCCGCCGCTTCGCGCCCGGATCGCCGAGCGCCTCAAGCAGAGCGGCCCCACCGTCAGCCAGACCGTGGCCCGGATGGAGCGCGACGGCCTGCTCACCGTCGAGGGCGACCGGCACCTGACGCTCACCGCGCTCGGCCGGGGCAGCGCCGTGGCCGTGATGCGCAAGCACCGCCTCGCCGAGCTGCTGCTCGTCAACGTCATCGGGATGCCCTACGAGGAGGCCCACGAAGAGGCCTGCCGCTGGGAGCACGTGATGAGCGACGCCGTCGAGAAGCGGGTGTACGACCTGCTCAACCGGCCGACCCGCTCGCCGTACGGCAACCCGATCCCGGGCCTGGAGGAGCTGGGTTCCCCCGGGGCCCCGGCCAGCGAGGCCGGCGAGGGCGAGCGCAACCTGGCCTTCCCCGGGCTCTCCGGGCCGGTCGTGGTCCGCCGGATCTGCGAGAGCGTGCAGACCGACTCCGACGTGCTGCGCCAGCTGCACGCCGCGGGCGTCGACCCGGGCGCCACGGTGACCGTGGCCCAGGAGCGCGACGGGGTGTCGATCGACCGCTCCGGTGACCGGGTACGGCTGCCCCGCGAGGTCGCCTCCCGGGTGTTCGTCGCCGCCAGCTGACCGGGCGCGGGCGTCACAGCGCCCGGGTGTCCACCTTCTTGGCCAGCCCGACGAGGTTGCCGGCCATCTTGTCCGCCGCCGCGCGCTCGGTCCCCCGGGCGCCGGTCCAGGTCAGGCTGGCGAGACGCCCGTCGCTGGCAAGCCACCCGACCTCGGCGACCGGCCCGTGCCCGTCGCTCGCGGCGGCGGTCCGCCGGTACGCCTGCTGACCCAGGCCGGTGATCTTCGTCGCCTTGTCGGGCACCACGTCAGCGCCGAAGGTGGTCTTGTCGATGCTGGTCTCGGACACGCTGAGCATCAGCTCCGGCAGCGCCGCGCGTTCGGCCCGGACCACGCAGGTGTGGGTGTCGTTCCGGTCGCTGGCCGCCGCCACGTCGAAACGCACCTTGACGGTCTGCTCGATCACCACGAAGTCCAGCAGCCGGCAGGCCCCGCCCGACGACGCCGCCGCCACGTCCAGGGCCACCGGCGCCGGTGGTGGCACCGCCACCGGCCCGGCCTCGGCGGCACAGCCGCTCACCAGCAGGCCCGCCAGCCCGGCGACCACGATCCGCCCGCGCACGTTCCACCCTCTCGCCGACCGACGGCGGAAGGGGGCCCGCCGGATGTCCGTCGGAAACCGTACGGGGTGTCCGGGTCCGGCGGAAGTCCTCATTCCGAGGGTGGATCGTCCACGTACGGGCAGTGCCGGCAACCGCGTCCGCAGCACGTGCCGCGACGGGCCAGGAAGGCGGCGCTGAGCACGAACAGACCCGTCGCCGGGTCGAGGTAGCCAGCCTCTCCGGCGGCCAGCGCGGCGTCGTGCGCGGCGATGATCCGGGCCCGGTCGGGATGCTCGGGCGGCAGGCGGGACGGGTGCGGCTCGGTGAGCGGCCGTCCGGCCAGGGGTCGTCGCTCTCCGCTCACCCGCGCAGTCTAGGAAGCCTGCTTGAGTCTCCACCGGGGGGAGACGTGAGGGTGGGGGCATGAGCGGTGACGAGCGGTACACGATCGGCGACCTGGCACGGCGCACCGGCCTGAGCGTCAAGACCATCCGCTACTACGCCGACAGCGGGATCGTCCCGCCGACCGGCCGGAGCTCCGCCGGCTATCGACTGTTCGACGCCGCGGCGGTCACCCGGTTGGAACTGGTCCGGACGTTACGCGAGCTGGGCGTGGATCTGGCCGCCATCCGTCGGGTGGTGGACCGCGAGGCGCCCCTGCGCGAGGTGGCGGCCACCCACGCGCAGGCCTTGGCGGCGCAGATCCGCGTGTTGCGACTGCGCCAGGCGGTGCTGACCGTCGCGGCGCGGCGCGGGGCCGGCGCGGCGGAGGTCGACGACCTGCACCGGTTGGCCCAGCTCACCGCCCACGAACGGGCGCAACTGGTGGACGACTTCCTGGACACCGTCTTCACCGGCGACCCGCCGACGTACCCCGGGGTGATCGTCTCGATGACGCCGGAGCTGCCCGACGACCCCAGCGCCGAGCAGGTTCAGGCGTGGGTGGAGCTGGCCGAGCTGTGCCGGGATCCCACCTTCCGGGCGAGTATGCGGCGGCTCGCCCGTCAGCACGCCGCCGACAACGACGTGCCCGGTCTCCCCCGCCCGGACGCCGTCGCCGTCGTCCGCGACGAGGTGGCGGGCGCGCTGGCCGCCGGCATCGATCCGACCGGAGACGAGGCCGAGCCGGTGGTCGCGGCGGTCATCCGCCGGTACGCCCACCTGCACGGCCTCGCCGAGGACGCCGACCTGCGCCAGCGGTTGGTGGATCGGCTGGTCCTGGCCAATGACCCTCGCCGGGACCGCTACCTCGACCTGCTGTCGGTGATCAACGGCTGGTCGGGTGGGGGTGCGGTCGCGCCGGCCGTGGACTGGTTCGTCCGGGCCCTGCGCGCCCGGATGCGCCTGCAGGCTCGCTCTCAGCCGAACCAGGTCATCGCCTGACCATGGCCCCGGGTCCAGGCCAGCGGCTTGCCGTCCAGCGCGAGGACATTGTGCAGCGCTGCGTCCGGCAAGTCGGGTAACCCCTCGTAGGGCAGCACCTCCGGAGCCTCGTTCGCGATCCAGTGCCCCGGCAGCTCACCGACCAGCCGCACGAACGCGTCCCGGCGCGCGGCGGGCACCTGATAGAGCACCGAGGTGTGGAAGATGACGAGCGTCGCGTCGGCCGGCGCGCGGGCCGCCAGCGCCGGCAGGTCGTCCACCAGGTCACCCCGCACCAGCAGCGGCGGGTCGGCGGCGGCCACGGCCGCCGCCGCGCGCAACCGGGACCGCCGGTGCGCGTGCTCCGGCCAGATCAGGGCGTCCAACCACGACACGTCGTCGGGGTCGGTCACGTCGAGCGGGTTCAGGTCGAGGCCAGCCCGCCACACCACCTGGGGTACGCGCCCAGGCGGCGTCAACCCGCTGGCCGCGCACTCCAGGATGGGCACGCCGTCGCCGACCTGGTGCTCGCCGTACCGGTAGGCGTACCGGTCGGGGTAGAGGCAGAGCCCGGCGGACGCACCGACCTCCAGCAGGGCGAGGGGCTGCGGCAGCGCGGCGAGCACCGGCAGCAGCACCGCGCACCGGCCCGCCTCGTTCGTCTGGGTGGCCCTGCGCTTCAGCTCGGTGTCGATGACCGGCCAGTGGGCCAGCACGTAGTCGTGGAACGCGGCCGGGTCGTCGACCGGGCCGCCCAACCAGCGGACCACGCCGAACAGCAGATTCGGCTGTCGCTTGGCCGGCGGGAGCGCGTCGAGCAGGGCGAGCAGGGCGTGGTCGTCGGCGACGGCGTACGACAGCCGCTCGTACGTCGGTGAGACCCCGTGTGCCTCGCGCTGCGCGAACTCGACGTACGCCTCGGCGGTTGTCATGCCCTGATCGTCGCAGTCCATTGGTCGGCAGTTCAGCCACGCAGCGCTCCGCCCGCCCAGCCTGGTCGGCGGCCATCATCGTGACGGGCGTACCCCTGCCTCCGGACCAGCGCGGCGGACAGGACGGTGGCCAGCATGACGGCACCCACGACGATGCTCAGTGTGTGCTGAACGACGGCCACGCCGGGATACTCGACGGCCACGTAACCCGGCGGCCGGATGATGGCCATCGGGAGCTTCCAGCAGCCCCAGGCGAACAGCGACCCCGACGCGGCGAACGCGAGCGACATCGGAATCCAGCGCGGCAGCCGTGCCGGGCGGTGGTGGTCCAGCGCCCAGACGCTCCACCCGCCCACCAGCGCCCACAACGCCGCGCTGCCGTTGAGGAGACGGTCGTTGAGATCCCCAACACCGGCGCGATGCGCGGGCGTGAGGCCCAGCGTGCCGTCAGGATCCCGCCAGGGCGGGAACGGCGTGCCGTCTCGTCCCTCGACCGAGGGAAACGCTCACGCCCCCGGCCCCAGGTACATCCGTGCGTTGACAGCACCTGCCCTCACCTTGGCCTTTGCCGTGATCACTTGATGCTGGCCAGTTGCCCCTCAGCCCGTGCGACTGGTCAGCATCAAGTGATCACGCGGGCGTCTTGTTCGGAAGCGCCGGCAAGACACTCAGCCCGGCAGGGAGGATTCCAGGTCACGACGGGTGAGGGCGGCGCGCAACCCGAGCCCTTCGGCCGCCAGATTCTCCCGTCCGCCCTGCTCCCGGTCGATGGCGCAGACGACCGAGTCGACCTTCGCGCCGCTGGTCCGCAACTGCCGGCATGACGCCAGCAACGCGCCGCCGGTGGTGACGACGTCCTCGATCACCACGACCCGCCGACCGTCCACAGGGGTGCCCTCGGCAGCCTTGCCGGTGCCGTACTCCTTCGCCTGCTTTCGTACGAACGCGGTCGGCAGCCCGGTCAGCTGCGACATCACGGTGGCGATCGGGATGCCGCCCATGTCCATTCCCGCCAGCACGTCACACTCGGGCAGCAGGGCGACCATCGCCTCGGCCACCTCACGCAACAGGCCAGGCTCTGCCTCGAACAGGTACTTGTCGAAGTACTCGTCGCTCGTCTGACCGGAGCGCAGGCGGAACGACCCGGTCAGGTGGCACGTTTCGTAGACGCGGCGCGTAAGGGGAGAAGTCATGCTGCCAGCCTCGCAAACGGCGCTGCCCCGAAGTGAACCCGAAATGGCGAAGATCGACTCGCGTTTCATGATGTCGGGGCATCCCGACGGGGTTGATAGCCCGGCTTCAAGGACACCGGGGTCGATCAGCAGGCGGAACGCCGCGAGCGCGGCAGGTGCCCCTGCCGCGCTCGCTAGCGTTTCGCGTACGTCAGCTGCAGCCGCTGGTGGAGCCGCAGCCCTCGCAGACGTAGCAGCTACCGGCGGGGCGCATCTTCGTACCGCAGGTGAAGCAGAGCGGCGCGTCGGCGGCCTTGCCGATGACGGCCTCCAGCAGTTCGGTGCTGGAACCCACGCTCGTCACCGGCTTGGCGGCGGCCACGTCGGCCATCTCCTGGGCCGGCTGGGCGACCGCCTCGGTCTTGGCCGGAGCCTCCACCGGAGCGGAGGACGCCATCGCGGTGAGGTCCGCACCGGTGACGGCCGCGGCCTCCGCGTCGGCCTCGGCCCGCAGCTGGGCGGCCCGCTCACCGGCGGTGAAGATGCCCAGCTCGGCGCGGCGCTCGTAGGGCAGGAAGTCCAGCGCCAGGCGACGGAAGATGTAGTCCATCACCGAGGCCGCCATCCGCACGTCCGGGTCGTCGGTCATGCCGGCCGGCTCGAAGCGCATGTTGGTGAACTTGCTGACGAACGTTTCCAGCGGCACGCCGTACTGCAGGCCGATGCTGATGGCCACCGAGAAGGCGTCCATCACGCCGGCCAGGGTCGAGCCCTGCTTGGACATCTTGAGAAAGACCTCGCCGAGGCCGTCGTCCGGGTAGGACGACGCGGTGAGGTAACCCTCGGCGCCACCGACGGAGAAGCTGACCGTCTCGGACGGGCGCTTCTTCGGCAGGCGCTTGCGCACCGGCCGGTACTCGATGACCTTCTCCACCGCGGCCGGCGCGGCGGTCGTGGTCTCGACGGCGGCCGGCTCGGTGGCCTTGTTCTTCTTGGCCACCGACAGCGGCTGGCCGACCTTGCAGTTGTCCCGGTAGATCGCCAGCGCCTTGAGGCCGAGCTTCCAGCCCTCGAAGTAGATCTTCTCGACGTCCTCGACGGTAGCCGCCTCCGGCATGTTGACCGTCTTGGAGATGGCGCCGGAGACGAACGGCTGGATGGCCGCCATCATCCGCACGTGGCCCATCGGGGCGATGGTCCGCTCACCCATGGCGCAGTCGAAGACCGGGTAGTGCTCCGGCTTGAGCCCGGGGGCGTCCACCACGTGCCCGTGGTCGGCGATGTGCTCGACGATCGCCTCGACCTGCTCCTCGGGGTAGCCGAGGCTGCGCAGGGCGCGCGGCACGGTCTGGTTGACGATCTGCATCGAGCCGCCGCCGACCAGCTTCTTGAACTTGACCAGCGCCAGGTCCGGCTCCACGCCGGTCGTGTCGCAGTCCATCATGAAGCCGATCGTGCCGGTCGGGGCGAGAACGCTGGCCTGCGCGTTACGCCAACCGAACTTGTCACCGATCTTGTTGCCCTGGGTCCACTGCCTGGTCGCCTCGCGGACGATCGCGGTGGCCACCGGGCTGGTCGGCTTGATCTCGTCGTTGGCCGCGGCGTGCTTGCGCATGACCCGCTTGTGCGGCTCGGCGTTGCGGGCGTAGCCGTCGTACGGGCCGACGACGCCGGCCAGCTCGGCCGAGCGGCGGTACGCGGTGCCGGTCATCAGCGACGTGATCGAGGCGGCGACCGAGCGGCCCTGCTCCGAGTCGTAGGGCAGGCCGGTGGCCATCAGCAGCGCGCCCAGGTTGGCGTAGCCGATGCCGAGCTGCCGGTACGCGCGGGAGGTCTCGCCGATCTTCTCGGTCGGGAAGTCCGCGAAGCAGATCGAGATGTCCATCGCGGTGATGACGAACTCGACGGACTTGACGAACTTCTCCACCTCGAAGCCACCGTCGGCACGGAGGAACTTCATCAGGTTGAGCGAGGCCAGGTTGCACGAGGAGTTGTCCAGGTGCAGGTACTCCGAGCACGGGTTCGACGCGGTGATCCGCCCGGTCTCCGGGCAGGTGTGCCAGTCGTTGATCGTGTCGTCGTACTGCAGACCGGGGTCGGCGCACTCCCAGGCTGCCTGGGAGATGGAGCGGAACAGGTTCTTGGCGTCGACGGTCTCGATCACCGAGCCGTCCAGCCGGCCGCGCAGCTCGAAGCCCTTGCCGTTCTCGACCGCCGACATGAACTCGTCGGAGACCCGGACCGAGTTGTTGGCGTTCTGGTACTGCACGCTGACGATGTCGGAACCACCGAGGTCCATGTCGAACCCGGCGTCACGCAGCGCGCGGATCTTGTCCTCCTCGCGCGCCTTCGTGACCACGAACTCCTGGATGTCCGGGTGGTCCACGTCGATGATGACCATCTTGGCCGCCCGGCGGGTCGCGCCGCCGGACTTGATGGTGCCGGCCGAGGCGTCCGCGCCGCGCATGAAGCTGACCGGGCCGGAGGCGTTGCCGCCGGAGGAGAGCAGCTCACGGGACGAACGGATGCGCGACAGGTTGACCCCGGAGCCGGAGCCGCCCTTGAAGATCAGCCCCTCCTCCTTGTACCAGTCGAGGATAGAGTCCATCGAGTCGTCGACGGCCAGGATGAAGCAGGCGCTGACCTGCTGCGGCGACGGCGTGCCGACGTTGAACCAGACCGGCGAGTTGAAGCTGAACACCTGGTGCAGCAGCATCCAGGTCAGCTCGTGCGCGAAGACCTCGGCGTCGGCCGGGTTGGCGAAGTAGCCGTACTCCTCGCCGGCGGTGCGGTAGGTGCTCACCACCCGGTCGATGAGCTGCTTGAGCGACCACTCCCGCTCCGGGGTCCCCACCGCGCCCCGGAAGTACTTGGTGGTGACGATGTTCGCCGCGTTGACGCTCCACGACTCCGGGAACTCCACGCCCCGCTGCTCGAAGTTGATCGAACCGTCCCGCCAGTTCGTCATCACGACGTCCCGGCGCTCCCACGAGACCTCGTCGTACGGGTGGACCCCCTCCGTCGTCCACACGCGCTCCATCTTCAGCCCCGCGCCTGCCTTGTTCCGTGAACGGCTCGTTGTCACGCCGTCGCCCCCCTCGTCTGCGCGGTCACCCACCGCGCGTCCTGATCTCTCGAAAAAACAGTGAAGTCTCAGTTGGTACGGCCGGCGGCCTCGACCGCGTCGGCCCGACCCTGCTCGCGGGCTCGCGCCGCAGCCCGCAGCGTCTCGATCTCGCGCTCGAAGTCGGCGAGCGAGTCGAAGGAGCGGTAGACGCTGGCGAACCGCAGGTAGGCGATCTCGTCCAGGTCGCGTAGCGGACCCAGGATCGCCAGGCCCACGTCGTGGCTGGGGATCTCGGCGGCCCCCTTGGCCCGGACCGTCTCCTCCACCCGCTGCGCGAGCAGCGCGAGTGAGTCGTCGTCCACCGGCCGGCCCTGGCACGCCTTGCGCACCCCGCCGATGATCTTCGTGCGGCTGAACGGCTCGGTCACCCCGCTGCGCTTGACGACCGCAAGGACCGCCTCCTCGACCGTGGTGAACCGCTTGCCGCACTCCGGGCAGGAGCGCCGCCGTCGGATGAGCTGACCGTCGTCGGCCTCCCGCGAGTCGACCACCCGGGAGTCGGCGTGCCGGCAGTACGGACACCGCATCGCGGACCCCCTAATCATGATCAATCGCGTCGTACCGGACGCACCCGGGCACAGACCGCCGCAACGGTGCCATGCGCTCATGGCGCCCGCTGTGATCGACCCTACGGGAGTGCGGTCGGTAGTCAGACCCAACCTGTGGGCAACTTACGCCCGTGTCACTACTACATCTAGGGGTCGACGGTATGTCGCCGACGAACCCGGGTCAAGTTGACCGGCGTGTCCGGCGCGTCACGCACCATCGGCGTCATCCACCCCCCGCGAGACCAACGCCGACACCCCGCCCGGGTTACCGAAATCGGTCGATAATCGAACACGCGTGCTACTCGACGTACCATTTATCAGAACATCCGTACGAGGAGAGTGGTTTTTCACCCCGACACGCCGGTGAGAGGTCGTACAGATGTTTGAAAATGACCGATCTCACCTATACGGTCAGGAACAACCGCACGCACCACGAGCCGACGAGGCACCCAGCGCCGACCAGGGAGGACGGACGTGACCGAGGACCGGGCCAGCCGGCCGGAGAGCCCGCAGCAGATTACCGAGGCGGGCCCGCCGGCCACCCGACGCCGCACCGCCGCGCGCAGCCGGACGGGTCAGCCCGCCGTGCGCCCGGTCACGCCGGTGGTCAGCGCCTTCCCCGACCCGGCGACGGTCGACCTGACCGCCCGCCAGCGCCGCATCCTGGAGTTCATCCGCACCTGGGTGGAGCGGCACGGCTACCCGCCGAGCGTCCGGGAGATCGGCGAGGCGGTCGGCCTGGTGTCCCCGTCGAGCGTCGCCTACCAGCTCAAGGAGCTGGAAAAGAAGGGCTTCCTGCGACGCGACCCGAACCGGCCGCGCGCCGTGGACGTCCGCGCGCCCAGCGAAGCCATCGACGACGAGCTGTCCCGCGCCCAACGGCCCACCCCGGCGTACGTGCCGATGCTCGGCCGGATCGCCGCCGGTGGACCGATCCTCGCCGAGCAGGCCGTGGAGGACATCTTCCCCCTCCCCCGCGAGCTGGTGGGCGAGGGCGAGGTCTTCATGCTCCAGGTCAAGGGCGACTCGATGCTCGACGCGGCGATCTGCGACGGCGACTGGGTCGTCGTGCGGCAGCAGCCCACCGCCGACTCGGGTGAGATCGTGGCCGCCATGCTCGACGGCGAGGCGACCGTCAAGACCTACCGTCGCCGTGACGGGCACGTCTGGTTGATGCCGCAGAACCCGGCCTTCGACCCGATCGCCGGTGATGACGCCACCATCATGGGCCGGGTCGTGGCGGTACTCCGCCGGATCTGACCGACACGCGGGTGGGTGCCGTCAGCGCTCACCCGCGTCCGCTAGGCCGTTCGCCCCCTGCTGACCGGGCAATCCAGGCAGGGCCGTCGCGGTGCGGGCCCAGGTGACGCCAGTCGCGTCAGTAGCGGTCGCCCCGAGGGCCACGACCGCCGCCGGGATGCTGCCCGTACGGGTCGACGGGCGCGTCATCCTCACGTCGGCGACCGGGCCGCTGACCCCGGTAGTCCGGCTCCTGCCCACCGCGCCGCGGCGGCTCGGCCCGACCGCCGCCCGCTCGACCACCGCCGGGCTGACCACCGCCAGACTGGCCGCCGCCGCCATACACACCGCCGCCCGGCCGGCCACCGCCGCCACCGGGCCGACCCCCTCCGGGACCGCCGGCACGGCCGCCGCCGTACACGCCGCCGCCGGCCGGAGCGCCGGCCGGAGCGCCGCCGCCCCCACCTCCACCGGGCCGGGCAGCGCCGTAACCGCCTCCTGCCGGGCCGGCCGGACGCCCACCCCCGCCGCCCGCGCCGCTGGGGCGTTCGCCTCCCGCGCCATAGACAGCACCGCCAGCGGGAGCGGGACCACCCCGGCCGGAGCCGCCGTAGACCCCGCCGCTGGCTGCCGCTCCGCCGTACACGCCGGCGTTGGGACGGCCGCCAGCCGGCGAAGCACGGTCGGCCCCGGGCGTGCCAGCACGATCGTCGGCGTCGTCCGCCGAATCGTCCGCGGCGGGCGGTCGACGGCGGGCGCGCACGATGCCGACGATGCCGGCGCCGACGAGCAGCAGACCGAGTACGCCGACCGCGCCCACCAGATAGGTGATGTCGGTGAAGCTGAGCCCGTCCATCCACGACTTCTTGGCCGCCGGCTTGTCGCCCGCGGTCGCCGCCAGCGGCTCCGCCGCACTGGTGGACGGCGTGTAGCTCAGGACGTCAACCGGCTCGTCGGCGGCGAACTGACCGGCGTCGGAGACCGTGACGAAGGACTTGCCGTCCGGGGTGTAGGAGATGGCCTCGCCGAACGGGTCGGCCAGTGCCGTCACCCGTGGCTTGCCGGTCGTGAGCGCTCCCACGATGTCGTTGTCGGTGACGTCGTACTCGAAGGCGTCCGCGTAGGTGCGGACGACGACACGGGTGCCGTCCGGCGACCGGGCGGCGCCGGTGATCGCGAGCCGGCCGTAGACACTCAGCGGATTCTCGGTGGTGGTCTTCGGCAGCTTGATCTCGCCGACCTTCTTCATCGGCACCGGCGGGGTGTCGCCGTTGTTCAGCTTCGCCGTCGGGGTGAAGATCTCCGAGTTGCCCTTCGCCACCTTCGTGATGATCAGTGGCAGGCCGTCGGCCCCCACCAGCAGCGCCTCCGCGTCACGGGGCTTGTTCTCCGGGTAGGAGAGCCGGTGCAGCACCGGCTGCTTGTTGCCGGCGATCGGCATTGTCCAGACCGCGATCCGCGTCCGTCGCTCCTTGCTGGTGGCGTTGTCGCCGATGTCACCGATCCACAGGGTGTCGCCCTTCGGCGAGACGGCGAGATCCTCGGTGTCGAACGGCCCCGCGCCCGAGTAGCGGACCGGCTCCTTGACGACCTTGCACTTGCTGTCGAGGAAGAAGATCCGTTTACGCGAGTCGACCTCGGTGCCGTCGTTGATGACGATGTAACCGCTCTTGGTCGCCACCAGGCCGGACAGCTCCCGCAGGCGCTCGTCGGTCACCGTGCAGCGCTTCTTGCCGGCGGCCGCGGCGAGCGGTTGGGATGACACGGGAGCGGGAGCTGCTACGGCGACTCCGGCCAGCGCCACGGTTGCCCCGAACAGGCCGAGGGCAACCGTGACCGAGGAAACAACGCGGCGCATTCGGCCAGTGTCGCATGCCGCGCGTTTCCGATGGATGACGCCGGGGCCGCTCAAGGCCGGCTGCCGACCGCCTCACCCTCGCGCGCCACGTCGTACGGCGCCAGCTCGGCGGCGAGCGCCGCGCTGACCCGGACGTGCAGCAGAGTGCCTTCCGCCAGGTGCGACGTGCTGAGCACCTCGCCCGAACGGTGCACCCGGGACACGAGGTCCCCCCGGTCGTACGGCAGGACAGCCCGCACCTCCACGGCGGGCTGCGGGAGCCGCTCCTCGATCGCCGCGCGCAACCCGTCAATGCCCCGACCGGAGTGCGCCGAGACGAAGATCGCGTCCGGCCAGAGGCGCTTGAGCCGCAGCAGCGTGTCCTCGTCGGCGGCGTCGGTCTTGTTGACCACCAGCAGCTCGGGGAGCCGGTCCGCGCCCACCTCGGCTAGCACCTCGTGCACCGCCCGCACCTGCTCCTCCGGATCCGGGTGGGTGCCGTCGACGACGTGCACCACCAGATCGGCCTCCGCGACCTCCTCCAGCGTCGAGCGGAACGCCTCGACGATCTGGTGCGGCAGGTGCCGTACGAAGCCGACCGTGTCGGAGAGCGTGTAGAGCCGCCCGTCCGAGGCGGTGGCCTTGCGGGTCGTCGGGTCCAGCGTGGCGAACAGCGCGTTCTCCACCAGGACGCCCGCGCCGGTCAGCCGGTTGAGCAGGCTGGACTTGCCGGCGTTGGTGTAGCCGGCGATGGCCACGGCGGGCACCGAGTTGCGGGTACGACGGGCACGCTTGGTGACGCGTACCGTCTTCATGCTCTTGATCTCGCGACGCAGCCGGGAGATGCGGTGGCGGATGCGCCGCCGGTCCGTCTCCAGCTTGGTCTCACCGGGACCACGGACACCCACACCGCCGCCGGCGCCGCCGCCGCGACCGGAACCACCGGTCTGGCGGGACAGCGTCTCACCCCAACCGCGCAGACGGGGGAGCAGGTATTCGAGCTGGGCCAGCTCGACCTGCGCCTTACCTTCCTTGCTCTTGGCGTGCTGGGCGAAGATGTCGAGGATCAGCGCCGTGCGGTCGACGACCTTGACCTTGGTGCGCTGCTCCAGGTTGCGCAGCTGCGACGGGGACAACTCGCCGTCGCAGATGACCGTGTCGGCGCCGGTGGAAAGCACCACCGCGCCGAGGTCGTCGACCTTGCCGCGACCGATGTAGGTGGCCGGGTCGGGTCGCGTACGACGCTGGATCAGCCCCTCGAGCACCTGCGAGCCCGCCGTCTCGGCGAGCGCGGCCAGCTCGGCCAGGGAATTCTCCGCGTCGGTCACCGTGCCCTCGGTCCAGACGCCCACCAGGACCACCCGCTCCAGCCGCAGCTGGCGGTATTCCACCTCGGTGACGTCGCTGAGCTCGGTGGAGAGGCCTGGGACGCGCCGGAGAGACTGCCGCTCCGACAGGTCCAGCTCGCCGGTGGTGACATCGTCGAACTCGTCCTCGACGGGGACGAAGTTCTCCTGGTCTCGCAAGCGGTTCTCCTGTCCGTTTTGATAAGTAGAACGTAATCCTGACACGTCACAACGCCCAGCGCACCTGCTATATGCCCGTGCTGGAGGTCGCCAAAAGCGGGGGCGAATACCAGTCGACCTCCACAACCCGGTAGAAATGCTCAGGCGGCGGCCGACCGGCCGCACAGCCGTGACGGAGGGATCCCGTGGCCATCACCCGACTGCCGAGCGCCGGATTTTCGATCACCATCCGGATCGCCGTGACCGCGGACGCATCCTCGATCGGTCGGCTCACCACCTCCGTCGGTGAAGCCGGGGCGATCGTCACGGCGCTGGACGTGGTGGACTCGGACCCGACCCACGTGATCGTCGACCTGACCTGCGACACCGCCGACGCCAAGCACGCCGACCAGGTGGTCGACGCGCTCCGGACGCTGGACGGCGTGGACGTGCGCAAGGTGTCCGACCGGACGTTCCTCCTACACCTCGGCGGCAAGATCGAGGTGACCTCGAAGGTCGCGCTGCGCAACCGTGACGAGCTGTCCCGCGCGTACACCCCGGGGGTGGCCCGGGTCTGCATGGCGATCGCCGAGAACCCGGCGGACGCCCGGCGGCTGACCATCAAGCGCAACACCGTCGCGGTGGTCAGCGACGGGTCGGCGGTGCTCGGCCTGGGCAACCTGGGCCCCGCCGCCTCGCTGCCGGTGATGGAGGGCAAGGCCGCGCTGTTCAAACGCTTCGGCGGGGTCGACGCCTGGCCGGTGGTGCTGGACACCCAGGACACCGACGAGATCGTGCAGATCGTCAAGGCGATCGCGCCCGCGTACGGCGGGATCAACCTGGAGGACATCGCCGCGCCGCGCTGCTTCGAGATCGAGGCCCGGCTGCGCGAGGCGCTGGACATCCCGGTCTTCCACGACGACCAGCACGGCACCGCGATCTGCGTGCTGGCCGCGCTGACCAACGCGCTGCGCGTCGTGGGCAAGCAGCTCTCGGACGTCCGGGTGGTCGTCTCCGGCGCGGGCGCGGCCGGCACCGCGATCATGAAGCTGCTGCTGCGTCAGGGCGTCGGCGACATCATCGCGTACGACCGCCAGGGCGCCCTGCACCGCGGCCTGACCGACCTCAACCCGGCCTGGCAGTGGCTGGCGGAGAACACCAACAAGGAGAACTACTCGGGCGACCTGCCCGGGGCGATCCGGGGGGCAGACGTGTTCATCGGGGTCAGCGCCCCGAACCTGCTCACCGGCGACGACATCGCCGGCATGGCGAAGGACGCGATCGTCTTCGCGCTGGCGAACCCCGACCCGGAGGTCGACCCGCGGGAGGCGCGTAAGCACGCCGCGGTGGTCGCCACCGGCCGCTCGGACCAGCCGAACCAGATCAACAACGTGCTCGCGTTCCCCGGAGTGTTCCGCGGCATGCTGGACGCGCACGCCGAGGAGTTCACCGAGGAGATGGCGATCGCCGCGGCGCGGGCCATCGCCGACGTCGTCGGTGAGGACAAGATCAATCCAACGGTGATCGTGCCGAGCGTCTTCGACTCCCGGGTGGCCCCGGCGGTCGCCGCCGCCGTCCGCGCCGCCGCGAACAACCCCAGCCCTCTCCCAGCGGCCGACCCCGGCCCGACCGACCTCCCCGAAATCGCCGCCACCGCCAGCGCCACCCCCTAAACCCCAGCCCTTTCCCCCACCCAGACCCTGCCCCCCACCCAGACCTCTCCCCCGTCCGGGCCCTGCCGCAACCGCCCCGGTGATCAAGAGGTTTGCGTCAGGATCCGCGCGATTTTTGACGCGAACCTCTTGATCAACGCGTGCGGAGGGGGGCCGGGGGGCGTGCGGAGGGGGCCCGGGGGCGGCCGGAGGGCGCCCCGGGAGGGTGGGGTGGGGGTTAGGTGGGGAGGTTTAGCTGGCCGGTTGCTACCAGGACGGCGGGGCCGGAGAGCCAGCAGGAGTCCTTGGTGACCGTTACGGTCAGGCGGCCGCCGGGGACGTCCACCGCCACCACACCGGTGTCCCGGCCGGCGTCGCGCAGGGCCACGGCGGCCACCGCGCAGGCGCCGGTGCCGCAGGACAGGGTCTCGGCGCTGCCGCGCTCGTACACCCGCATGAGACTGTGCCCGTCGGTGTCGCCGACCGGGTCGCCCGGCACGATGAACTCGACGTTCACGCCGGCCGGGAAAACCGACGGATCGAACCCGGGCGCGACGGTCAGGTCCAGCGCGGACAACTCCACGCCGCTCGGCAGGACGCACACCAGATGCGGGTTGCCGACGTCCACGACCGTGCCGGACAGGGTCAGACCGCCCAGGGTGGCGCTCGACTCGTCGTACATCCGGGGTCTGCGCATCTCGACGGAGACCGCGCCGCCCTCGACCAGCGCGCGCACGACGCCGGCGCGGGTGGCCACCGGCAACGCCGCGCCGGCGGGCGTGGCGAGCCCGGTGTCGAGCAGGTAGCGCACGAAGACCCGGGCACCGTTGCCGCACATCTCGGCGAACGAGCCGTCCGCGTTCCAGTAGTCCATGAACCACTCGGCCTCGCCGGCCTGGCCGGCGCCGTCGGGATGCTTGGCCGCGCGGACCACCCGCAGTACGCCGTCCGCGCCGATGCCGCGACGCCGGTCGCAGAGCGCCGCGACCAGCTCCGGGGTCAGGTCGAGCTGACCGTCCGGGTCGGGCAGGAGGACGAAGTCGTTGCCGGTGCCGTGGCCCTTGGTGAACTCCACAACCCCATCATCGCGCAGCGGCCGGCACCAGACGCACGGCGGCCTCGATTAGGTCCGGCGCGGCCGAGTCGAGCCACTGGACGCGGGGGTCACGCCGGAACCAGGAGCGCTGCCGGCGGACGAACCGCCGGGTGGCCCGGACCGTCTCGTCGTGCGCCTGCTCCTCGGTCAGGTCCCCGTCGAGCAGGCGCAACACCTGCTGGTAGCCGAGCGCCCGACTCGCCGTCCTCCCCTCGGCCAAACCCCGGCCGACCAGCTCGCGGGTCTCGTCGACCAGCCCGTCGGCCCACATCCGGTCCACCCGCAGCGCGATCCGCTCGTCCAGCAGGCCGGTGTCGAGGTCGACGCCGAGCTGCACCGACGGGTAGTACGGGGTGGGCTGCGGCAGCGACGCGGCGAACGGCGCGCCGGTCAGCTCGATCACCTCCAACGCCCGGACGATCCGCCGTCCGTTGCCGGGCAGGATGGCCTCGGCGGCCACCGGGTCGACGGCCCGCAGCCGGGCGTACAGCGGCGCCGGCCCGACCTCGGCCAACTCGCGTTCCAGCCGTTCCCGCAGCGCCGCGTCGGTGCCCGGGAACTCGAAGCGTTCCAGCACCGCCCGCACGTAGAGCCCCGAGCCACCCACCAGCAGCGGCACCCGCCCCCGGGACAGGATGTGGTCCACCGCCGCGCGGGCCAGCCGCTGGTACTCGGCGACGCTGGCCGGCTCGGTCACCTCCCAGATGTCGAGCAGGTGGTGCGGCACGCCGTCCCGCTCGTCGGTGGTCAGCTTCGCGGTGCCGATGTCCATGCCCCGGTAGAGCTGCATCGAGTCGGCGTTGACCACCTCACCGTCGAGGGCGTGCGCGAGCGCGATGCTCAGCGCCGACTTGCCCGCCGCCGTCGGACCCACCACCGCGACGACTGTCACATCCGCTCCCAGGACGCCACGAAGTAGGCCACACCGTAGGGCGCCGACTCGTGCAGCAACTCGCCGCGCCACCCGCCGCCGCCGACGCGGGCCGCGTCGGCGAGCACCTGCCACGCCGCCCGGCCGGCGACCTTCAACTGCGCCGACAGACCGGGGTCCAGGTCGCTGAGGGCGTCCAGGTCCGCCTCGGCCAGGGCCGTGGCGACCCCTTTGTCGTACGGGAGAGCGCGCTGGTCGTCGTACCCGGGGGCCTTCTGGCCCCGGCAGGCCGACCCGTCACCGAGCACCAACAGCGCCACCCGGTCACCGGCGGCGGCGACCTGGGCACCGAGCGCGGCCACCTCGACCGTCCCGGCGTCGGCGGCCACCTGCACGGCGGTCACCTGCGCTGCCATCTCGGGCCCGGCCGTCCCCGGCGTCGCGGTCGCCGGCCCGGCCGTCGTCGGGACATGCCGGGACAGCAGCCACGCGCCGATGGTCAGGCTCAGCGGCAGCACGGCGCCCCGGCCCGGCTGACCGGGGACCAGGGGCACGTCCAGGTCGACGCCCCACGGCTGGAGCGAGCCGGTGGCCGGGGGCTGGACCGGGCCGGTCACCGGGCCGACGCCGAGCAGCACCACCACGTCCGGGCCGGCCGCCAGCAGCCGACCGACGGCGAGATCGCAGGCCGACCGCAGGTCGTCCAGTTCGCTGGCGGCGGCACCGGCCACTTCGGGCACGAGCAGGGGCGGATGTGGGCAGACGGCGGCGGCGACCAGTGGCACCCGCTCACCGTAGCGGGAATCCCCGGTGCGTCTCCGCCGTGATCCGGTCAATCAGGGCCTAGGACACCGTATGGTCACGGTCGGCGATAGGCGCTCGACGCGGACCGGGTCGGACCTGTGACAATGCCGGAAGTAACTTGGCTGCGCCGTGGCGGCGACGGGGGACGTCTCCCTCGGACGCCGGGAGAACGAGGATGGGCACATGAGCGACTGGACTGCCTTCGGACGGGTGGACGCGGACGGCACCGTTTACGTCAAGACCGCCGAGGGCGAGCGGGTGGTCGGATCCTGGCAGGCAGGGGCACCGGAGGAGGGGCTCGCGCACTTCGCACGCCGCTTCGCCGACCTGGTCACCGAGGTGGACCTGACCGAAGCGCGGCTCAACTCGGGCGCGGCGGACGCCGGGCACTCGTTGAGCACGATCCGGCGGATCCGCGCCACGCTGCCGGAGGCCCACGTGGTCGGCGACATCGACGCCCTGACCGCCCGGTTGGACAAGCTGGCGACCCTCGCCGAGGAGAAGGCCACCGAGGCGCGTGCCGCCCGGGACGCCGCCCGCGGCGAGGCCCTGGCCCGCAAGACCGCCCTGGTCGAGGAGGCCGAGAAGCTCGCCGCGGAGTCGACCGGTTGGAAGACGGCCGGTGACCGCCTCAAGGAGATCCTCGACGAGTGGAAGACCATTCGCGGGGTCGACAAGAAGGCCGACGGGGAGCTGTGGAAGCGGTTCGCCGCCGCGCGGGACGGCTTCACCCGACGCCGGGGCGCACACTTCGCCTCCCTGGACTCGCAGCGCAAGCAGGCGCAGACCGTCAAGGAAGAGCTGGTCGCCGAGGCCGAGAAGATCAAGGACTCGACCGAGTGGGCCGCCACGGCCAACCAGCTCAAGGAGCTGATGACGCAGTGGAAGGCCGCGCCCCGCGCCTCCAAGGAGGCCGAGCAGAAGCTCTGGGAACGGTTCCGGGCCGCGCAGGACGCCTTCTTCAGCCGGCGCAGCGAGGTCTTCTCGGCGCGGGACAACGAGCAGCGCGGCAACCTGGAGCGTAAGCAGGCCCTGTTGGCCGAGGCCGAGGCCCTGGACATCCACGCCGACCCCAAGGGCGCCCAGGCCAAGCTGCGCGAGATCCAGGCGCAGTGGCACGAGGCCGGCCGGGTGCCCCGCGAGGCCGCCGCCGGCCTGGAACGCCGGTTGCGCGTCATCGACGACAAGGTCCGCGAGGTGATGGACTCCGCGTGGCGTCGTACCACCAAGGAGGACAACCCGCTGCTCGCCCAGATGCGGGCCCAGGTGGCGGAGGCCGAGGAGCGGCTATCCCGGGCGCAGAGTGCCGGAGACGCCCGGCGCATCAAGGAGGCCGAGCAGGCCCTCGCCTCCAAGCGGCAGTTCCTCCAGCTCGCCGAGCAGGCCGGCTGACCTGACGCAATCCACGAGCCCCCGGCCCCCGAGAGGGACCGGGGGCTCGCGCGCGTCACGGAGCTAGGCCGCACGCCCGCACGCCCGCACGCCCACACGCCCAAGATCTTCACAACTTCGGGGAAGTTGCTGCTTCCGGCGCGTCCGAGGCAGCAACTTCCCCGAAGTTGTGAAGATCTTGGAGCGGGCCGACGCGGTGGGCGCGCGGAGACAGGCTTTGGACGCAGGCTCATCGGCATGATCACGCTCGATCCTGGATCTAGTGGCTATCCGACGCCGTGACACCACTACATCCACGATCGAGCACGATCTTGCCGCCCCCGGGCGGCGCGAGGGCGGCGCGGGGGCGGGACTGGGCGCGCAGGTTGACGCATTGAGGTGGGCTGATGAGAATGGGCGACGGAGTCAGGTAGGGCCACCGGGCCGAGGGCGCCGCCGGCGAGCATCGCCGTCGAGGATCGGCCGGTGAGCCGCCGCGAGTTTCCCGTCCGCGTGACATGGGCCGTCGCGCACTGTCCGCGTACCCCCAAGGGGCCGTGATGTGCGCGCGGCCGCCTGCCGGCGTCGTCGATGGACGGCGTCGTGCGTCCGAAGTGGAGCTCGAATGACCCGTACGAAAGCTCTCGGCAGCGCGCTGACCGCGCTCGCCACCGCCGCGGCCGGCGTGTTCCTCGCCGCCACCGTCAGCACCACCCCGGCTTCCGCCGCCGGTACCGGCACCGGTTATCTGCACACGAACGGTAGCCAGATCGTGGACAGCACCGGGGCCACGGTCCGGTTGACCGGCATCAACTGGTTCGGCATGGAGACCGACAACAAGACCTTCCACGGGCTCTGGTCGAGCAATCCGTGGCGGGGTCAGCTCGACACGATGGCCCGGCTGGGCTACAACACGCTGCGGGTGCCGTACTCGAACGACGCGCTGAAGGCGGGTGCGACCGCCACCGGGATCAACGACTTCGTCAACCCGGACCTGATCGGGCTGTCGCCGTTGCAGATCCTGGACAAGGTGATCGCCTACGCCGGCAGCAAGGGGATGCGGATCATCCTGGACCGGCACCGGCCGACGTCGGCGGGGCAGTCGCCGCTGTGGTACACGTCGACGGTCTCCGAGGCGACCTGGATCAACGACTGGAAGATGCTCGCCCAGCGGTACGCGGGCAATCCGACGGTGATCGGCGCGGACCTGCACAACGAGCCGCACGCCGAGGGCACGAACCCGGCGGCCACCGGCGCGTGCTGGGGCTGTGGCGACACGGCGCGGGACTGGCGGCTCGCCGCCGAGCGGGCCGGTAACGCCATCCTCGGTGTGCAGCCCAACTGGTTGATCTTCGTGGAGGGGGTGAGCTGCCCGAGCGGTGGTCTCTCGAACGTGTGGGACAACGACCCGAGCAACGACGAGGACTGCGGCTGGTGGGGCGGCAACCTGTCGAAGGCCGGTCAGTACCCGGTACGGCTGAACGTGGCGAACCGGCTGGTCTACTCGCCGCACGAGTACGCGACGTCGGTGTACCGGCAGACCTGGTTCGACGCCCCGGACTACCCGGCGAACATGCCGGCGATCTGGGACAAGTACTTCGGTTATCTCTACAAGCAGAACATCGCCCCGATCATGATGGGTGAGTTCGGCAGCACCCTGGCCGACCCGAAGGACCGGCTGTGGCTGGAGAAGTTGATGGCGTACACCGGCACCGGCGCGACCGGGATGTCGTTCACCTACTGGTCGTGGAACCCGAACTCGGGTGACACCGGCGGCATCGCGCTGGACGACTGGACCAACATCAACACCACCAAGCAGGCGATCCTCCAGCCATACCTGATCGCGCCGAGCGGCGGCGGACCCACGGGCGGGCCGACCGGCGGCCCCACGGGTGGGCCGACCGGCGGGCCGACGAGCGCGCCCCCCGGCGCCTGCACGGCCACCTACCGGCAGGTCAACGCCTGGCAGGGCGGCTTCCAGGGTGAGTTGACCGTGAAGAACACCGGCACTGCCGCGGTGAATCCGTGGTCGGCCACCTGGACCTGGCCGTCCGGCGTGACGCTGGGCAGCGGGTGGAACGCCACCGTCACCCAGTCCGGTACGACGGTCACGGCCGCCGCGCCCAGCCACGCGCCGTCTCTGGCGGCGGGCGCCTCGGTCACCGTGGGCTTCACCGCCAACGGTACGGCCAGCGCCCCGGCGACCGTGAAGCTCAACGGCGCGAGCTGTTGAGCAACCGAGGTGGTCGACGCCCACGCCGAGGGCGTCGGCCACCTCGGGCCGGGCGCGCACCAACGTGAGCGCACGGCGCGGTGGAGGCGACCGCGCCCCGGCCGCACAGAGCATTTACATCCAGGTGCTTCTATGTTTCCATCGGGAAAGCGCTTGCCTCCGTCGCGGCCGGCGCGAGCGCGGGAGCCGCTCTCCGCACCGAACCGCACCGGCGGACCCCGGGACCTGAGATCCCGGCCCACCTCGCCGCCCACGGGCATGGGCGTCGCGACGGTGTGTCCGCCTCATCGAAGGGAAGCAGCATGCGCACAGCACAGCGTCGAACGACGCTGCTCGCCACCACCGCCGCCGCGACCGCCGCGCTGGTCACCGGCGGTCTCCTGACGGCCGTATCGGCCCAGGCGGCAGCCGGCTGTCAGGTCGCCTACTCCGTCGCCAGCCAGTGGCCGGGCGGGTTCACCGGCAACGTGACGGTCACCAACCTCGGCGACCCGGTCTCCGGGTGGACGCTGCGCTGGTCGTACGGGGCCGGCCAGCAGGTCAGCCAGGCG
Source organism: Micromonospora sp. DT44 (assembly GCF_049841635.1). Lineage (NCBI taxonomy): Bacteria > Bacillati > Actinomycetota > Actinomycetes > Micromonosporales > Micromonosporaceae > Micromonospora > Micromonospora sp. DT44. The sequence continues at coordinate 64,849 of NZ_JBNCKS010000014.1, forward strand.
TGGGGGGCCACCGCCACGCAGAGCGGCAGCCAGGTCTCCGCCGCCAACGTCGACTACAACGGCAACCTGGCCACCAACGGCAGCGCCTCGTTCGGCTTCAACGCGAGTTGGAACAACTCCAGCAACCCGGCACCGACCAGCTTCACCCTGAACAACGTGGCCTGCACGGGCGGCACCACCACCCCGACCACCGCCCCGCCGACCACCCCAGGCACGCCCACCACGCCGCCGAACCCCAGTGATCCGCCGCCGAGCGTTCCGCCGCAGACCGGCCTTGTCGGCTGGGCCACCCAGAACGGCGGCACCACCGGCGGTGGCGGCGCACCGGCGACCACCGTCACGAACGCCTCAGCGCTGACCAGCGCGCTGAACGCGACCGGGTCCGCGGTGATCCGGGTGTCCGGAACCATCTCCTGCTCGGGCATGCTGCGGGTGCGGTCCAACAAGACCATCCTCGGCAACTCCGGCGCGACGATCGTCGGCTGCGGGCTCAACGTCAGCGGTGATCGCAACGTCATCATCCGGAACCTGACCTTCCGGGACTGGAACGACGACGCGATCAACGTGCAGGAGTCGGCCACCAACATCTGGATCGACCACAACACCTTCAGCAACGGGTACGACGGCGCGGTCGACATCAAGCGCGGCTCGGACTTCGTCACGGTGTCGTGGAACCGGGTCTTCAACCACGACAAGACGATGCTGCTCGGACACAGCGACGACAACGGCGCCCAGGACACCGGGCACCTGCGGGTCACCTACCACCACAACTGGTTCGACGGCAGCAAGCAGCGCAACCCCCGGGTGCGCTTCGGCAACCCGGTGCACGTCTACAACAACTACTACCGGGCCAACACCGGCTACGGCGTGGCCTCCACCGAGAACGCGGGCGTGCTCGTCGAGGGCAACTACTTCGAGAACGTCCCCGACACGTACCACCTCGGCGAGGCCGACTCCGGGCCGGGCCGGCTGGTGGCCCGCAACAACTACTTCGTCAACTCGCCCGCCGGACAGACCGGTGGCAGCGTCGGCAGCATCCCGTACTCGTACCAACTGGACACCGCGAGCAACGTCAAGTCCATCGTGACGGGCGGCGCCGGCGCCGGTCGCATCACGGTCTGACCGTGGGTTGGTCGGGGTCCGCCGTGCCGGCGGGCCCCGACCTGCGTCAGTGCGCCGCGCAGCCGCCGGCGGTCGCGGGTGCGACCGCCGGTGCGCCGACCGTGGGTAGTCCGAGCAACACCCCGGGGGTACGCGGGGAGCGCCCGGCCTCGGCGGCGTCACCGGCCCGGGTCCGGCGGTGCGACAGGGGCGCGCCGTCGGCGTTGAGGTGGTGCGGCGCGGCGTACGTGATCTCGGTGTGCACGATGTCGCCCGGCCGGATCGACCCGGCGAAACTGCCGGCGTCGAAGTGCACGAGACGACCGTCGCGGGCCCGCCCGGACAGCCGCCCGGTCCGCTCGTCCTTGCGGCCCTCGCCGACCGCGACCAGCACCTCGACGGTCTCCCCCACCAGGCGCTTGTTCTCTGCCCAGGTGATTTCCTCGACACAGGAGATCAACCGCTCGTAACGCTCCTGCACGACCTGCTTGGGCAGTTGGCCGTCCATGGTCGCGGCGGGGGTGCCGGGGCGCTTGGAGTACTGGAAGGTGAAGGCCGACGAGAAGCGGGCCTCACGCACCACGTCCAGCGTGCGCTGGAAGTCGGCCTCGGTCTCGCCCGGGAAGCCGACGATGATGTCGGTGGTGATCGCCGCGTCCGGCATCGCCGCCCGGACCTTCTCGATGATCCCCAGGTACCGCTCGGAGCGGTACGACCGGCGCATCGCCTTCAGCACGTCGTCCGAGCCGGACTGCAACGGCATGTGCAGCGAGTGGCACACGTTCGGGGTCTCGGCCATCGCGGCGATCACGTCGTCGGTGAAGTCCTTCGGGTGCGGGCTCGTGAACCGGACCCGCTCCAGGCCGTCGATCTCACCGGTCGCGCGCAGCAGCTTGCCGAACGCGTACCGGTCGCCGAACTCGACGCCGTACGAATTGACGTTCTGCCCGAGCAGCGTCACCTCCAGCACGCCCTCGTCGACGAGCGCGCGTACCTCGGAGAGGATGTCGCCGGGGCGCCGGTCCTTCTCCTTGCCGCGCAGGGAGGGCACGATGCAGAACGTGCAGGTGTTGTTGCAGCCCACCGAGATCGAGACCCAGCCGGCGTACGTGGACTCGCGGCGGGTCGGCAGCGTGGACGGAAAGACGTCCAGCGACTCCAGGATCTCCACCTCGGCGGCGGCGTTGTGCCGGGCACGTTCCAGCAGGACCGGAAGCGAGCCGATGTTGTGCGTGCCGAAGACCACGTCCACCCAGGGCGCCTTACGGACGATCTCGCCACGGTCCTTCTGCGCCAGGCAACCACCGACGGCGATCTGCATCCCCGGGTGCTTGTCCTTCACGGGGCGCAGATGACCGAGGTTGCCGTAGAGCCGGTTGTCGGCGTTCTCCCGCACCGCGCAGGTGTTGAAGACGACGATGTCCGGGGTGTCGTCGGCTTGGGGCGCACGCACGTAGCCGGCCTGTTCGAGCAGGCCGGAGATGCGCTCGGAGTCGTGCACGTTCATCTGGCAGCCGTAGGTGCGCACCTGGTAGGTGCGCGGGCTGCCCGCCGCTGCGGTAGTCATGACCTGGACAGCGTATCCGGGTCGGCCGGATCACCCCGAACCGAGGAGCACCCGACATGTGCCGAAGCATCAAGACGTTGCGGGAGCCGTTCACCCCGCAGGTGACCGACGCGGACATCGAGGCGGCGGCGTTGCAGTACGTCCGCAAGATCTCCGGCTTCCGGGCGCCCGCCGCGCACAACGCCGCCGCCTTCGAGGCCGCCGTGGCCGCCGTGACCGAAGCCACCCGCACCCTGCTCGACCAGTTGGTCGTGCGGGGTGGGTCGAACGCCGCCGATCGGCCGGCCGCCACCGCCCCGGGACGCGGCTGACGCCCCGGGCCGGCCGGCTCGGCTTGAGCGGGCCCGGCCGGCTCGGCTTGAGCGTGGCCGGCCGGCTCGGCTTGAGCGTGGCCGGCCGGCTCGGCTTGAGCGTGGCCGGCCGGCTGGCGGTCAGGCCGGCTGGGTGGCGGTCAGGCTGCGGCGAGGACCGGCGCGACGGTGTCGGGCGCCCAGCGGGAGCGGTGACACTGCGACCAACCCCGGCAGCCCGGGTCACCGAACGTGCAGAGCCGTCGCCGGCTGAGCACCTCGCCGTCGTCGGTGTCCCGGACGTCGAAGTGCACCGCGCGGACCGTGCCGTCCGGTGCGACGAGCAGGTGCCGGCTGGCGTCCAACGTGTCGTCCCGCAGCAGGCAGTCCCGGCCCAGCAGCCGGGCCAGCGCGGCGATGCTGGCGTGCTCGGAGAGCCGCTCGGGCACCCCGTAACAGTCGATCACTGTCGGGAACTCGCCCGGCGCCTGCCAGACGTCACACACCACCGCGTACTCGGGCAGTCGCGCCGGGTCCGCCGCGGCCAGTGGCATCACCACCCGACCGAGCGCCTCGGCCAGCGCCGGGTAGACCTCCACGGGTCGGACCCGGTCGATTCTCCAGTTCCACAGCTCGGTCATTCCGCCTCCTCGCTGCGTTCGTCCCACCGGCCTCCGGATCGGGCCTTACTGACGATGGTGGGGGGCATATGACCTCAGCCGGGGGCAAGTTACCGGTCTGTGACCATTCCGGGCAAAATTTCCCTGAGCGGCATTGCTCGGAGTAGCGGGAAGGTGACAGTTTATCGGGTATCGTGCGCCGGCCGAACCACCGGGCCAGCGTGTCCCGCCACCGGTCAGCGCAGGACGACCAGGTGCTCCCCGCGGGGCAGCAGCTCACCCACCACCGGTGCGCCCGGCAGCTCACCCGCGACCAGCAGACCGCCGGACGTCTGCGCGTCGGCCAGCAGCAGCCGCTCCCCCTCGTCGGCCGCGCCGAAGTCCGTCCACGGGGTGACCCACTCCAGGTTGCGCCGGCTCCCGCCACTGACGTACCCGTCGCGCAGCGCCTCCCGCGCGCCCGCCAGGTACGGCACCCGGGCCGTGTCGATGGCCACCGTCAGCCGGCTGGCGCGGGCCAGCTTCGAGGCGTGACCGAGCAGACCGAACCCGGTCACGTCGGTGCCGCACCGGATGCCGGCGGCGACCGCGGCGCGCGCCGCGTCCCGGTTCAGCGCGCTCATCGAGGCAACTGCCTCCGGGAAGCTCTCGCCGGTGGACTTGTGCCGGGTGTTGAGCACGCCCACACCGAGCGGCTTGGTCAGGGACAGCGGTATCCCGGCCCGGCCCGCGTCCAGAGTGATCAGTTCTTCGGGGCGTACCGTGCCGGTGACCGCGAGGCCGTACTTCGGACCGTCGTCGTCCACGCTGTGCCCGCCGGCCAGGTGACAGCCCGCCTCCCGGGCCACGTCCTGGCCGCCGCGCAGCACCTCCCGCGCCAGTTCCAGCGGCAGCACGTCCCGCGGCCAGCAGAGCAGGTTCAACGCCACCAGCGGGGTGCCGCCCATCGCGTACACGTCGGACAACGCGTTGGCCGCGGCGATGCGTCCCCAGTCGTACGCGTCGTCGACGACCGGGGTGAAGAAGTCCGCGGTGCTGACCAGGCCCGTATGCTCGTCCAGGCGGACCACCGCGGCGTCGTCGCCGTGGTCCAGGCCGACCAGCAGCTCGGCGGTGCCGGTGGCCGGGCCGAGACCGGCCACCATGGCCTCCAACTCGCCCGGCGGGATCTTGCAGGCGCAGCCGCCGCCGCGCGCGTAACGGGTCAGCCGTACGGGTTCCGTCATCCCCCCATAATCTCGGCATCGCCGTGCCGCCGCCACCGTCGCGGCGCACCGGTGACCGAAACCGGACCCCCGTAGCCGATCGTGACCGGTGTTACCGCTCCGTGACCAACTGGGTTGCGTTCCGCCACATCACGCCGCCTACAGTTGCCCAACCGGGGGTCGACCGACCCCGCATCCGGGGAGACGACAGGGACGGTGGACGACGTGACGACGGGCGAACCGCTCATCGTGCTGGACGCGGTCAACAAGTGGTTCGGACCGCTGCACGTGCTGGACGACGTCTCGCTGTCGGTGGGTCGGGGCGAGGTGGTCGTGGTCATCGGCCCGTCCGGCTCCGGCAAGTCGACGCTGTGCCGCGCCATCAACAGACTGGAACCGATCAACTCCGGCACCATCACCTTCGACGGTCAGCCGCTGCCGGCCGAGGGCAAGCCCCTCGCTCGCCTGCGCAGCGAGGTGGGCATGGTGTTCCAGTCCTTCAACCTCTTCGCCCACAAGACCATCCTGGAGAACGTCACCCTCGGGCCGGTCAAGGTCCGCAAGGAGAAGCCCGCCGTGGCCCGCGAACGCGGTCTGGCCCTGCTCGACCGGGTCGGCATCGCCAACCAGGCGGACAAGTTCCCGGCCCAGCTCTCCGGCGGCCAGCAGCAGCGGGCGGCCATCGCCCGAGCGCTGGCCATGCAGCCCAAGGCGATGCTGTTCGACGAGCCCACCAGCGCTCTCGACCCGGAGATGGTCGGCGAGGTGCTGGACGTGATGACGTCACTGGCGCGCGACGGCATGACCATGGTCGTGGTCACCCACGAGATGGGCTTCGCGCGGCACGCCGCCAACCGGGTCATCTTCATGGCCGACGGCCAACTGGTCGAGGACGCCCCACCCGCGGAGTTCTTCGCGAACCCGCGCAGCGACCGGGCCAAGGACTTCCTCTCCAAGATCCTCACGCACTAGGCGTCCGTAGTGGAGCGCGCCGCACAATGGCGGGCTCCGTCGAAGAAGGAGAAGAGTATGCGTATGACGCGCGTGGCGGCGGTCGCCATGATGGCCTCCCTCGCCCTGTCCGCCGCGGCCTGCGGCAAGGAGGGTGAGCCGACGCCGAGCGCCGGTGGAAACGCCTCCGGCGCCGCCCAGGGAGACACCTGCAAGAGCTCCGGCGCGACCTTCACCCCGAAGACGGACGCTGCCGTCGCCGGCAGCCCGACCTTCGAAAAGATCAAGACCGCCGGCACGGTCTCCGTCGGGGTCAAGTTCGACCAGCCGAACCTCGGCTACAAGGACGCCCAGGGCAAGCGGTGCGGCTTCGACATCGAGATCGCCCAGTACGTCGCGAGCACGCTCGGCATCGACCCCGCGAAGATCCAGTACAAGGAGATCGCGTCGGCCAACCGGGAGACGGCGATCAAGGGTGGCGAGGTCGACTACTACGTCGGCACCTACTCGATCACCGACAAGCGTAAGAACGACATCTCCTTCGCCGGCCCGTACTTCGTCGCCGGCCAGGACCTGCTGGTCCGCAAGGACGAGTCGTCGATCACCGGCAAGGACGCCCTCAAGGGCAAGAAGGTCTGCTCGGCCACCGGCTCGACCCCGATCCAGCGGGTCCGTGACGAGGGTCTGACCGAGGCGAACAACATCGTCGAGTTCAAGACGTACTCGGAGTGCGTCTCGCAGCTGCTGGACAAGAAGGTCGACGCCGTCACCACCGACGACGCCATCCTCAAGGGCTACGCGGCGCAGAACCCGGACGAGCTGAAGGTCGTCGGCCAGCCGTTCAGCACCGAGAAGTACGGCATCGGCCTGCCGAAGGACGACAAGGCGCTGCGCGACTACGTCAACGACCAGATCGAGGCCGCCTTCACCAACGGCACCTGGCAGAAGATCTACGACGGCACGCTGGGCCTGTCCGGCTCGGCGGGCACCCCGCCGAAGGTCGAGCGGTACTGATCGACCGGCTCGACACGAGTTGCGGCGCCGGGCGGGGTTCGTCTCCGTCCGGCGCCCTTCCGAGAGGGACTGAGAGCGAGGCATGGGCGAGTTCTTCCGCGTACTGACGGACAACGGGCAGCTGTTCGTCGACGGGTTCACCAACACCGTCAAACTCTTCCTGATCGCCGCGGTCGGCAGCCTCGTCCTCGGCACGCTGCTCGGCGCGATGCGGGTCTCCCCCGTGCCGGCCCTGCGCGCGTTCGGCGCCACGTACGTCAACCTGGTGCGCAACACCCCGCTGACGCTGGTGTTCGCGTTCCTCGTGTTCGCGGTGCCGAAGCTCGACGTCAACATCGACTACTTCCCCAGCGCCGCCATCGCGCTGACCGTCTACACCTCCGCGTTCGTCTGTGAGGTGATCCGCTCCGGCGTCAACACGGTCGCCGCCGGGCAGGCCGAGGCGGCCCGAGCGTTGGGCATGACCTTCGGTCAGGTGCTCACGCTCATCGTGCTGCCGCAGGCGCTGCGGGCGATGGTCCCACCGATGGTGAGCGTGTTCATCGCCATGTTGAAGAACACCACAATCGCCGCCGGTTTCTCGGTGCTGGAGGCCGGCGCGATCCCCGCGTACATGGCCGAGCGGGGCGAGCCGCAGTTCGCCGTCCTGCTCTGGATCACCATCGGCTTCCTGATCCTGATCCTGCCGCTGGTGGCGTTGCAACGGTTCCTCGAACGCAAGTGGCGGGTGGCGCGGTGAGCCCGGCTGCGGCGAACGGAAGGTGCGCGGTGAGCGCGAGGAGTGAGCTTGCGAGCCCCGCAGTCGCGAACGGAAAATGCGCGGTGAGCGCGAGGAGTGAGCTTGCGAGCCCCGCAGTCGCGAACGGAGGGTGGCTGAGTTGAGCCAGGCGTCGATTCTCTACGACCTGCCCGGTCCCCGTGCCAAGCGGCGCAACGCGATCCTGGGCGTCGTCTCCACGGCCGGCATCATCGCCCTGCTCGCCTACATCGGCTACAAGTTCGCCGACACCGGCCAGTTCGAGGCCCGCAAGTGGGAGCAGTTCCAGTACGCCTCGGTGCAACGCGAACTGCTCGGCGGCCTGTGGGCCACGCTGAAGGCCGCCGGCATCGCCGCGGTCCTGGCGCTGCTGTTCGGCGCGATCTTCGCCAGCGGCCGCCTCAGCGACAAGTGGATCCTGCGGGCCCCGTCGACGTTCGTGGTGGAGCTGTTCCGCGCGATCCCCCTGCTGATCCTGATCTTCTTCGGCTACTACGTGCCGCTGCAGTACGGCTGGTCGATCGACAAGCTGTGGGCGCTGGTCATCGGACTGATGCTCTACAACGGCTCGGTGCTCGCGGAGATCTTCCGGGCCGGCATCAACGCGGTGCCGTACGGGCAGACCGAGGGCGGGTACGCGATCGGCCTGCGCAAGAACCAGGTGCTGCGGCTGATCCTGCTGCCGCAGGCCGTCCGGTCGATGCTCCCGGCGATCGTCAGCCAGCTCGTCGTGCTGCTCAAGGACACCGCCCTGGGCTTCATCATCACGTACCCCGAGCTGCTGTTCGTCGGTAAGCAGATCGGCGGGCGGTTGCCGTTCGGGCTGCCGTACGTGCCGACGTACCTGATCGTGGCCTCGATCTACATCGCCATCTGCGGCGCGCTGTCGATCCTGGCCTGGTGGTTGCAGAAGCGGATGGGTCGCGCGCCGCGCACCGCGGCGAAGGTGCTGCCCTCGCAGGACGTGGGCGACGCCGTCGGCCGGATGATCTGACCGGGACCAGCAGGCACCTCGGCCGGATGATCTGACCGGGACCAGCACGCACCTCGGGCGGATGATCTGACCGGGACCAGCACGAACGACGGGCGGGTGGCCTCAGCCACCCGCCCGTCGCGCATCTGCCGGTCAGCGGGCGATCTCGGTGACCCGGGACTCGCGGACCACGGTGACCCGGATCTGACCCGGGTAGGTCAGCTCCTCCTCGATCTGCTTGGCCACGTCGCGGGCCAGCACGGCAGCGCCGATGTCGTCGACGTCGTCCGGCTTGACCATCACCCGGATCTCCCGGCCGGCCTGCATGGCGAAGACCTTGTCCACGCCGAGCTTGCCGGCCGCGATCTCCTCGATCCGCTCCAGCCGCTTGACGTACGCCTCGAGGCTCTCCCGCCGCGCGCCCGGCCGACCGCCGGAGCAGGCGTCGGACGCCTGGGTGAGGACGGCCTCGATGGTCTGTGGGGGCACCTCGTTGTGGTGCGCCTCGATGGCGTGCACCACGTCCTCGTGCTCGCCGTACTTGCGGGCCAGGTCGGCGCCGATGATGGCGTGGCTGCCCTCGACCTCGTGGGTGAGCGCCTTGCCGATGTCGTGCAGGAACGCCGACCGCTTGATGGTGGGCACGTCCAGCCGCAGCTCGGCGGCCATGATGCCGGCGATGTGCGCGGTCTCGACGAGGTGCTTGAGCACGTTCTGCCCGTACGAGGTGCGGTAGCGCAGCCGGCCCAGCAGGGTCACCAGCTCCGGGTGGATTTCGGTAATGCCGACCTCGACCAGGGCGTCCTCGGCGGCGCGCAGGCAGAGCTGCTCCACCTCCTGGCGGGCCAGGTCGTAGACCTCCTCGATCCGGTGCGGGTGGATCCGCCCGTCCAGCACCAGCTTCTCGAGGGTGAGCCGGCCGACCTCGCGGCGCACCGGGTCGAAGCAGGAGAGCAGCACGGCCTCGGGGGTGTCGTCGATGATCAGGTTGACGCCGGTCACCGACTCGAAGGCGCGGATGTTGCGGCCCTCGCGGCCGATGATGCGGCCCTTCATCTCGTCGCCGGGCAGGTGCAGGACGCTGACGACGCTCTCGGCGGTCTGTTCGCTGGCGACCCGCTGGATCGCGTCCACCACGATGTGCCGGGCCCGCTGCTCGGCGGTGTTGCGCGCGTCGGACTCGATGTCGCGTACCAGGAGCGCGGCCTCCCGCTTGGCGGACGTCTCGATCGCCTCGATCAGCTCCAACCGGGCGGACTCGGCGGTGAGGCTGGCCACCCGCTCCAACTCCCGGCGGCGCAGCTCCTCGGCCTCGGCCAGTTCGGCCTCACGCTGGGCGATCGCGGACTCCCGGGCGGCGAGGGCGGCGCTCGCCGCGGTGAGCTGCCGCTCCCGCTCGGCGAACCGCTCGACCTCCTCGGTGTGCAGCCGCTCCCGCTCGTCCATCCGGGCCGCTCGCCGCTCCACCTCGGCGGCCTGTTCGCGGGTCGTGGCGGCGAGCACCGCGACCTCCCGCTCGCCGCTGCGGCGCGCGGTCGTGCGGAGCTGCTCGGCGTCCGCCTCGGCCTGCTTGTGCGCCCGTTCCAGCACGGTGTCCGCCTCGGCGCGGGCGTCGTCGAGCACCCGCCGGGCCTCGGCGCGGGCCGCCTTCGCCTCGGCCTTCGCCCCGGCAGCCTCGGCACGGGCCGCGGAGGCGGCGGACTTCGCCACGTCGATCGTGCTGTTCGCCTGGTCGGCCGCGTCGCGCAGGGCGGCCAGGGACTGCTCCTGACGGTCCTTCTCGGCGATGAAGGCGGGATCCTCCGGGGCGGGCGCCGTGCCCAGCCGGCGCAGCGTCCGGATGCCGACCAGCACCGCCGCGACCACGACCACGGCGAGGATCAGGACGGCAGCGAGAAGCACCACGTCGAGGGCGTTCATGCCGGAACCCCGCGAGGTCCATCCGTGCGCCTGTGCCGCCGCCCCGCCATGGCCGCCTCCCCTGAACGTCATGACCGCAGCGACTGTGCCCAGGGCACACTCCTGCGGCTGTGGACGCCCGACCGGAGCGGCTGGCCGTAGATAGCTCTCTCCGCCGGCGGTGCCCTCGGGCATCGTCGGCGACCGGGTGCAGTTGTCGCGGCGTGCCGGACCGGCCAGTCCGGAACTGCCGCCAAAGGCCGTGGAGCCGGCCAAAGTGATGCTGTTCTGTTACGAGATCTATGTTGTGCGCTTAGCCTGCAATGGTCGGGCAATGTGAGCCTGTATGGCGAGGCTAGGTCTCCGAGGGCGGTCTGGTCAAGGACTCATGATCAAACCCCCCGAACGGAGAGAAGTTGCAGCGTCACGCAAAGCTGATGTCGTGTCGGACACGGCAGGACAAAGGCGGCGAGCCGACGCCTTGATTCGACCGTCGTGCCTGTTCAGCGACCGCACAGGTCCGCCGACGGCCCTTCGATGTGACACCCGCGACCCGACGCCGGCCCGTCGGGACCCGTCCCTCCAAGATCGTGCTCGATCCTGGAAGTAGTGGCCTCACCTCGCGCGGACCCCACTGAATCCTGGATCGAGCACGATCTTGGGCGGGCGAGCACGATCTTGGGTGGGTCAGCGCGGGACCGACCGCAGGCTTTCCGCATCGGGTCACGCCCCTACCGCACTCGGCGCGTGCCGCTCAGTCGGTCGGGCGGCTGTCCCGCTCCAACTCGCCCTCGGCATCGGCCAGGGCGTCGGCGTCGATCTGCTCGGCGAACTCGGCCGCCTCGGCGCTCTGTGCGGCGAGCGCGTCCTTCACCGCCCGGATGGCCACGCCGGGCGGGTAACCCTTGCGGGCCAGCATGCCCACCAGCCGGCGAAAGACCGCGTCCGGCTCACCCCGGGCGGTACGCAGTTTGCGCTCCACGAGGCCACGGGCGGTCTCCGCCTCGGTCTCCTCGTCCAACTCGCCCAACGCCTCGGTGGCCACCTCGCCGTCCACGCCCTTGCGGCGCAGCTCGTTGGCGAGCGCCCGGCGCGCGAGACCGCGCCCGGAGTGTCGACTCGACACCCAGGCTCGGGCGAACGCGGCGTCGTCGATGATGCCGACCTCGTCGTACCGGTCGAGCACCTCGGCCGACACCTCTTCGGAGATGCCCCGCTTGGCCAGCGCCCCGGCCAGCTCGGCGCGGGTACGCGGCCGCACGGCGAGTTGGCGCAGGCAGATCTCGCGCGCCACCTCGGACTCGTCGCGCGGCGTGGACGCCTGCTCGTCGGCCGGCGACTCGGCCCGACGACCGCCCCGGCGGGGACGCGGCGGATCGGCGGCGTCGCCCGTACGAGGCGGACTGGCATCCCAGCCCCGCCCCGTACGGGCGCGTCGTCCTGCCATCGGTCAGCGACCCGGTCAGAAATCGACCGGCGGCAGCTCCGGGCCACCGGCGGCGTCGCCCGCGCCGACCCCGACGCCGAGCTTCTCCAGGATCTTCTTCTCGATCTCGGCGGCCACGTCCGGGTTCTCCTTCAGGAACTCCCGGGCCTTCTCCTTGCCCTGGCCGAGCTGGTCACCGTCGTACGTGTACCACGCGCCGGACTTGCGGATGATCGCCTGCTCCACGCCGACATCGATCAGCGAGCCCTCGCGCGAGATGCCCTTGCCGTACATGATGTCGAACTCGGCCTGCTTGAACGGCGCGGCCACCTTGTTCTTCACGACCTTGACCCGGGTGCGGTTACCGACCACGTCGGTGCCGTCCTTGAGGCTCTCGATACGGCGCACGTCGAGCCGGACCGAGGCGTAGAACTTCAGCGCCCGACCACCGGTCGTGGTCTCCGGGCTGCCGAACATCACGCCGATCTTTTCCCGGAGCTGGTTGATGAAGATCGCCGTGGTGCCGGTGTTGCTGAGCACACCGGTGATCTTGCGCAGCGCCTGGCTCATCAGCCGGGCCTGGAGACCCACGTGGCTGTCGCCCATCTCGCCCTCGATCTCGGCGCGGGGCACCAGGGCCGCCACCGAGTCGATCACGATGATGTCGATCGCGCCCGAGCGGATCAGCATGTCGGCGATCTCCAGCGCCTGCTCGCCCGTGTCCGGCTGGGAGACCAGCATCGCGTCGGTGTCGACGCCGAGGGCCTTCGCGTACTCCGGGTCGAGCGCGTGCTCGGCGTCGATGAAGGCGGCGATGCCGCCGGCCCGCTGGGCGCTGGCCACCGAGTGCAGGGCCACCGTGGTCTTACCGCTGGACTCGGGGCCGTAGATCTCGACCACCCGGCCGCGCGGCAGGCCGCCCACGCCGAGCGCCACATCGAGGGCGATGGAACCGGTCGGGATCACGGCGGTCTGAACGACCGGCCGCTCTCCCAGCCGCATCACCGAGCCCTTGCCGAACTGCTTGTCAATCTGAGCGAGAGCAAGGTCGAGTGCCTTCTCCCGGTCAGGCCCTGCTGCCATGGTTGCCACCCCTGCCTTCGCCGGCGTCTTTGCTGAGCTTCGCGTCACGCGGACACGCTAGGCGCTAGGTCCGACAGAAAACCAGCCGACGGGCCGCGAGCTGTGGACGAGCACCCCGCTGTGGACAATAGCCGAACAGGTGTACGACTCGACAAGCGACACGCGGAACCGACGAAAAGGCTGCTCAGCGTAGTCGCGCGGGTACGCGGTCGGGATACGCGGCGCAGACCGCCCGCCACACCACGTTCGTCCGCTCCCCCGCCGACAACGCCTGCTCGATGGTCCGGCCGCCAAGCTGGGACAGCACCTGATCCCGGGCGATGCTGGCCGCGTAGCCCGGCCCGAACGCCTCCTCCAACCGCGCCCAGAAGTCGGTCAGCCGCACGTGATCAACCCTCCTCATCCGGCGCCCCGGTCGGCACCGGGCGCAACGCTAGCGCCACCAGGGGCACGGTCGCGACCGCCGCGAGCAGGGTGAGCACGGGATATCCGGCCACCTGCATGACAAACCCGCTGAGCACCGCGGCACTCGCGCCCGCCAGCCCCATGATCATGTCCGAGAATCCCTGGACGCTCGGCCGCACATCGGCCGACACCGACTCGGAGAGCAGCGTGGAGCCGGCCACCATCGTCCCCGACCAGCCCAGCCCGAGCAGGACGAGACCGACCGAGAGCCGAGGCGTGTGGTGCCCGGCGGTGCCGGCCACCGCGCAGGCGGCCAGCAGCAGTCCGACCCCGCCCAGGATCACCGCCCGCCGGCCGAGCCGGTCGGTGAGCCAGCCGACGACCGGGGAGAACGCGTACATGCCGGCGATGTGCAGACTCAGCACGATCCCGACCAGCCGCAGCACGTCGGCGTCGGCGTGTGACTCACCGAGCCGCACCGGGGTCATCGCCATCACCGCCACCATCACCAGGTGACCCACCGCCACCGCGGCGATGCCGAGCCGGGCGGCGGGCTGAGCGCGTACCACCGACCAGGCCGCCCGCATCCCGGCGCCGTGCGGCGCGCGGGCACCGACCGGCGCGGCGGCCGGCCCGTCGCCACCGCCCGCTGGCGACGCGGCGGTCCCGGCGGTGGGGCCGGGCGCGGTCGCCGCCGCCGCACCGCCCGACGGCACGGCGGCGACCGGCCCGTGACCGTCGGGCACGGACGCGGCGTCGGCCGCCGCGAGTCGCCGCGCGGTGAGCAGCGGGTCGGGCCGCAACAGGCCGAGGAGTACGACGGCAGCCAGCACGAACGCTGCCGCGCTGAACGCGAACGGGCCGGCCAGCGCGGGCAGCCCCCAGCCGGTGGTCACCCGGTCGGCCAGGGCGGCGAAGTTCGGCGCGGCCACCGCGCCGATGGTGGTGGCCCAGACGATCAGTGAGAGCTGGCGACCTCGACGGGCCGGCTCGGCGAGGTCCACGGCGGTGTAGCGGGCCTGGAGGTTGGCGGCGGTGCCGCCACCGAACAGCAGCATGCCGAGAAGGAGCAGCGGCACCGAGTGGGTGGCCGCCGCCAACACCACGAGGACGCCCCCGACGGCGCCCACCGTGTACGCCAGCACCAGGCCGGGCCGGCGGCCGTGCCGGGCCATGATCCGGGTGACCGGGACGGCGAGCAGCGCCGCGCCGACCACCCCGGCGCTCTGCGCGATACCGGCCAGCGCGGTGCCGGCGACCCGGTCGGCGAGCAGCGCGCCGACGGAGATGCCGATGGTCACGCCGATGCCGCCGATGATCTGGGTGGTGAAGAGCAGCCGCATGGTGCGCCGCTGAATCGGCGCGACGTCGAGTCGGGCGACGGTACGCGGCTCGGTCAGGTCGGTGGCCATCGGCGCTCCTCGAGGACGGGGCTCCCATCCTCGCGCACCCACTCCGACCCCGACGCCCCGCAGGCGGCGCCGCCTGCCCCCGCACGCCCGGACGACCCGGACGACCCGCAAGATCCGCGCAACTTCAGGGAAGGTGCTGGCTCGGCGCGCCGGGAAGCAGCAGTTTCCCCGAAGGTGCGCGGATCTTGGCCGGCGTCGGTGGGGGACGCGTGGACGGTCAGCCGGTCACGTCGGAGGGGACGCGTGAACGGTCAGCCGGTCATCACCCGCTGGTGTAGGGAGGACACCGCCGCGCGGGCCGCCACGAACGCGCCGTGCTGCCAGGCCACCTCGTGACTGAGCCAGTCCCCGGCGAAGTAGACCCGCCCGGCCGGCTGGAGCAGCCGGTCGTATCCGGCGGTGCCGTACCGGGGCGAGGTCCAGGCGCCCTCGATGTAGCGGGTGCGGTCCCAGGCGTGCGAGTACGAGGTGACCAGCTCGCTGCGGTACTTGTCGCCGTGGATCTTCACGCCCTGGCTGACCGCCCGCTCCTGGCGCAGCTCGGGGGTGAGCCCGCTGTAGGCCCGGGCGTTCGCCCCGGTGTTGTAGTAGCCGACGACCAGACCCCGCTTGCCGTGGAAGCCGTAGGACGGGTACCAGATGTGCGACAGGTCCAGGTCGGTCTCGGTGATGCCGCCGTAGATCCGCTGGTCGGTCTCCCACCAGCGGCTGCGGTACTCCAGACCGATCTTGCCGGCGGCGGTGACGGGGAAGTCGGCCAGAGCGGCGGTCACGTCGACGCCGAGGTTGTGCGGCACCCGGGCCATCAGGTGCGGTGGCAGCGCGGCCACGCAGTAGTCGGCGGTGATCTGCGACAGCCGGCCGCCCTGGCGATAGGTCACCTCGACCCGGCTGCCCCGGTCCGTCACTCCGGTCACCTCGGCGTTGAGGCGGATCCGGTGCCCGCCGACGGCCTTGGCGAGGGCGCGGGGGATCTGGTCCATCCCACCGACCGGCTGGAACATCAGCATCGCCTGGTCGTAGCCGAACTCGAAGGAGAAGTACCGGCCCACGTTGCTGGCGAAGACGTCGGACAGCGCCGGCGGCGCACCGAGCATGCTGCCGACGTCGTTACCCGCGCCGGGGTACGTGGAGAAGCCGCGACGGCTGGTCCCGGTGTACGCCCAGTCGCTCGCACGCCCGCCGATCGCGCCGAAGCTCTGCAGGAACGACAGCAGCCGCTCCCGGTCCTCGGTGGTGAGTCGCGCGTCCAACGCGCCCTGGTCGGTAGCCTTCGCGAGCATCTCCGCGACGTAGCCGTAGACGTCGGCCTTGGCGGTGCGGTAGCGGACCGGCTCGGTCATCCCGGCGGACTCGTTGTAGATCCAGGCGTCGGCGTTCTGGTTGGTGAAGACCTCGACGGGTACGCCCAGCTCTCGGCAGTAGTCCATGGTGACCATCCACTGTGCGATCCGGCCCGGCCCGGCGTTGAAGTAGACGCCGTCGGAGAAGCCGCCCCGCTGGGTGTGGCCGTCGAGGTCGGTCTCGACGTCGCCACCCCGGATGGTCAGGTTCCGCCCGCCGACGCGGTGCCGCGCCTCCAGGACCGTGCAGTGGTACCCCGCCTTGCCCAGCTCGTACGCGGCGGTGAGCCCCGCGATGCCGCCGCCCAGCACCACGACGCTGGCGCCCGGCCGCCCGGACAGGGTGAAGTCGGACGGTTCCGGCGCCCGGAAGGCCGGCGTCGGCGACGCGGCGGCGCTGGGCGCGAGACCCATGGCGCCCATCGTGGCGAGCATCGCGCCGGCCCCGCCGCTGACCCCGACCGCGCGCAGGAATCCGCGCCGGCTCACCGTCGACTGCGTCTGATCACTCATGAACGCCTCCCCAACAAGATCGACTCACGTGAGTCTGTGGAGGGCGTGTTACACCGATCACCCAACGCGGTTTCCAGGAGGTATCCGGTCTTCTGAATGCCGCGGAGACACTCAGGACGGTGGGTGCCGTGCCACCGAGCGGAGAACGCCGTCCAGACCCTCCTCGAACAGCAGGTCGTCGCCCCACCTGGAGTCGTCGAGATGGCCGGAGGCGTTGAGGGTCGGGTAGGCGTCGGCGTGTGCGGTGACATGGTCGCGGGCGGCGGCCCGCGCGTCCGGGTCGGCGCTCCTGCGCCAGGTGGCTTCGGTGAGCGAGGCGCCGATGACGTAGTTGGCCAGTGTTCGCGTGGCCACGGCGAGGTGGCGGCCACGGCAGCCGCCACGCACCAGCGCCGCCTGGAGGAACTCGGTGCGGGCCAACACGTTGGGACCGAGCATCGGCCGCCCGACCAGGCCCGGCGCCCAGGGATGCCGGAGCATGGCGGAGCGCCAGCCGCGAACGAGGACGCGGATGTCCCCCGGCCAGTCCTCGGTCGCGTCGGGGATCGGCACGTCGCCGAAGATCTGGTCCATCGCCAGGTCCAGCACGTCGTCCTTGGTCCGCACGTGCCAGTACAGGGCGGTCGCCGTCACGGTGAGGCGCTGGGCGAGGCTGCGCATCGTGAGGCCGTCGATGCCGTGCTCGTCGAGCAGGTCGACCGCCGCGCCCACGATCCGGTCGATCGTCAGTGGTGGCCGGCGCTGCGTCCGGGAGGACTCCGAGCGTAGCCACACCGACGATGGAGAACGGCGCTCTGTCATGCCGTCACCCTAATACGGTGGACAGGAAACTTAACGTCGGTAATCTACGTCGAGGTCTACTCCGACACCGCCGGCTGACGCCCTGCCCGACGCGAGCGGGCGTGACGACGCCGCGCGGCTATCCGGTGAGGGCGCGGGCGGCGACGGTGAGGTCGGCGACCAGCCCCTCGTACGCGGCGTCCTGGTCGTCGGCGCGCAGCACCGCGGACGGGTGGATGGTCGCCAGCAGCCGGGTCGGCGGAGCGTCGGCCACCGCGCCGGCGCGGTCCACCGGGACCCGCTGGAAGTCCTCGGGGTGCTGGGCCGACGCGGGCCAGGGCAGCAGTTCGCCGCGCTGCCTCGTCACCCGGAAGGACGGGCCGAGCAGCGCCTTGGCGGCGGTGGCGCCGAGCACCACCACGATCGCCGGGTCGAGCCGGGCAAACTCGGCGACCAGCCAGGGACGGCAGGCGGCGATGTGGATCCGGTCCGGCGTCTGGTGGATGCGCCGCTTGCCGCGCACCTCAAAATGGAAATGCTTCACGGCGTTCGTGAGGTACAGCGCGGCCGGGTCGAGGCCGGCGTCGTCGACGGCCTTGCGCAGCAGCCGACCGGCGGGACCGACGAAGGGCAGGCCCTTCTGGTCCTCCATGTCGCCGGGCTGCTCGCCCACGAGCACCACGCGGGCGCTCTCGTCGCCCCGCCCGAAGACGGTCTGCGTGGCGTCCCGGTACAGCTCGCAGCCGCGACAGCCGCCCGAGGCCGCCCGCAACCCCTCGATGGTGTCGGCATCGGGAGGGATGAACCGTTGGGCGCCGGGGGCGGCGTCGGTCTGCTCGGCCATGCCGACTGTTATATACCTGTTCGGCAGGCCCTGCCGGATACGCCCCAGGTGAAATCCGACGGTCCCCCGTCAGTACCCGCCGCCACCGCCACCGCCGCCGCCACCACACGACGCGAGCGCGATCAGCACGATGATGATCACGATGACCGCGACCGCGACCCCGATCCAGAGCCCTCGATTGCCGCCTGAAGCCATGTCAGCCACCTCCACCGGCGCGCATACCCACCACGGACACGGCAAACCTCCCGACCGGGTCGCCACGGGTCAGGTGGCGAACCCGGACGGGAGATCGGGACGGGTGGCGCGGGCCAGGGCGGCGGCCAGCGGCGTCAGGTCCTCCACGGCCAGGGAACTGACGGTGACGCGCACGGCGGGCGGGGCGGCGATCCGGTAGAGGGCGCCGGGCGCCACCACCCAGCCCGCATCACGTAACGCGGTGACCACGCTGGTCTCGTCCGGCACCGGCAGCCAGACGTTGATGCCGCTGCGGCCGTGGGCGGTTAGGCCGTGCTCGGCGAGGGCGGCCACCAGACCCGTCCGTCGCAACTCGTAGCTCTGCGCCGCACGGCCGACGAGGTCGTCGACCGCCGGGTCCCGCCACAGGGCCAGCACCAGCCGTTGCAGCACGGTGGACACCCAGCCCGCGCCGACCCGCGTCCGGCCGGTCACCCGGGCCACGGTGGTCTCGTCGCCGGCCAGCACCGCCAGTCGCAGGTCCGGGCCGAAGGGTTTGCTCACCGACCGCACGAAGGCCCAGCTCGCGGTCGTGCCGGCAAGCGGGTGCAGGGGTACGCGGGCCAGCTCGGCGGCGTGGTCGTCCTCGATGAGCAGCAGGTCCCGCCGCCCGGCGAGCAGCGCGCGCAGCTCCTTGGCGCGGGCCGCGGAGACGGCCGCGCCGGTCGGGTTCTGGGCGCGGCTGGTGACCACAAGCGCCCGCGCGCCAGCGCTCAGCGCGGCCGCCACCCCGGCCGTGAGCGGCCCCTCGTCGTCCACCGGCACGCCGATCGGGCGCAGCCCGAGGGCGGCGACCAGGTCGAGCAGGTTGGCCCAGCCGGGGTCCTCCACGGCGACCGCGTCGCCGGGGCGCAGGTGGGCGCCGAGGAGGCGTTCGATGCCGTCCAGCGCTCCACCGGTGAGGGTGAGGTCCTCGGCGGGTACGCCGTCGGCGCGCAGCCGGGCGCGGGCGACCTCGGCCAACTCCGGGAGCACTCCGGCCTGCGAGTAGCCGACCGGCGGGCCGGCGTCGGCGGCGAGCGCGGCAAGGTGCGGACCGATCGGGGGCAGCAGCCGCGGGTCGGGTTCACCCCGGGACAGGTCACGCGCGCCGGGCAGGGGCGCGGGGCGCAGCGCGGAGCGACGGGCGGCCACCGGTGGGCGCGGGCGGACTCGGGTGCCGTGCCGGCCGGCGGTGGTGAGCACGCCACGCTGGCGCAGCTCCTGGTAGGCGCGGGCGACGGTCGCCGGGCTGACGGCGAGGTCGGCGGCGAGGGCCCGCACCGACGGCAGGACCGCGTCGGGTGCAAGAGCGCCGGTACGGATGCCCGATTCGATGCTGGCCGAAATCGTGGCGGCCGTCGCCCCGGTGAACTGATAGCGTGCTGACACAAACAAGAGATTGTACTAGAACAAAGGGCCGCGCATGTATCCACCCACCGCCCGGACCACCGCCACCCGTTCCCGCGAGCGGATGAGCTACGACCGCGAGGCGGCACACGCCGTCCTCGACGAGGCGTACCACTGCGCGCTCGGCTTCACCGTGGACGGCGAGCCCCGCGTACTGCCCACCCTGCACGTCCGCGTCGGCGACACCCTCTACCTGCACGGCTCCACCGGCAGTCGGCCCCTGCTCGCCGCCCGGGGCGACGGTCTGGCCGTCTGCGTCGCGGTCACGCTGCTCGACGGGCTGGTGTACGCCCGCTCCCAGTTCCACCACAGCGCCAACTACCGCTCAGTGGTCGCACACGGCACCGCCCGACTGGTCACCGACGCCACGGAGAAGAGCGCCATGCTCACCGCGCTCGTCGAGAAGGTTGGCGCGGGCCGCAGCATTGACAGTCGTCCGCCGAACCGGCGCGAACTGGCCGAGACCGCCGTACTGGCGCTGCCGCTGCACGAGGTGTCCGTCCGCTCGCGCACCGGCGGCGTCCGCGAGGACGAGGCCGACCTGCACCTGCCGCACTGGGCCGGCGTCCTGCCGCTGCGGCTGACCGCCGGGCTGCCGCAGCCCGCCGCCGGGGTCACCGCGCCGCTGCCGGCGTACCTGCGGACGATCCGTACACCCTGGCACGACCCGGCGCCGCTGAGCGGCGAGCACGTCCGCCTGGAACCGCTGGACCTGGCACACGCCGACGACCTGCACGCTGCCACCGCCGACGACGACGTCTGGCGGCACCTGACCGTTCCGCGGCCCACCGAGCCGGCCGGGACCGCCGAGGTGATCGCCGCCGCGCTGGCCGCCCAGCAGCGCGGCGAGCGGGTGCCCTGGGTGCAGCGCTGTGCGGTGACCGGGACGGTGGTCGGCAGCACCTCGTACTACGAGATCGACCCGGAGCGGCGGTCGGTGGCGATCGGGCACACCTTCCTCGGCCGTCCCTGGTGGCGTACCGGGATCAACACCGAGGCCAAGCTGCTGCTGCTCGGCCGGGCCTTCGACGAGCTGGGCGCGGTACGGGTCGCCTGGCACACCGACATCCGCAACGTTCGGTCCCAGGCGGCCATCGAACGGCTCGGCGCGGCCCGGGAGGGTGTGCTGCGGATGCACCGCCAGCGTCCGGACGGCTCGTGGCGGGACACGGTGCAGTACGCCATGACCGTCGACGAGTGGCCGAACGCACAGGCCACGCTGCGGAAAAGACTTCGCCGTACGGCACCGGCGGCGTGATGATGGCGGGCGTGCTGGGGATCACCGACATCTGGACGTACGTGCTGGGCACCGTGGCCATCATCCTGCTGCCCGGGCCGAACTCGCTCTTCGTGCTCTCCACCGCCGCCAAGCGGGGCGTGGGGGCCGGCTACCGGGCGGCGGGCGGGGTGTTCGTCGGCGACGGGGTGCTGATGGTCCTCTCCGCCGCCGGGGTGGCGTCGCTGCTCAAGGCGTACCCACCGTTGTTCCTGGTGATCAAGTACGCCGGCGCGGCGTACCTTGCTTATGTCGGGCTGACCATGCTGCGCGGTGCCTGGCGGCGCTGGCGCGACCGCAACGACCCGACCACGCCGCGGCTCATCGACGCCGCCGAGCCGGAGCAGCTGCGCAGCCCCTTCCGCAAGGCGCTGGTGATCAGCCTGCTGAACCCGAAGGCGACCCTCTTCTTCATCTCGTTCTTCATCCAGTTCGTCGACCCCGGGTACGCGTGGCCGGCGCTGTCGTTCCTGCTGCTCGGCCTGATCGCCCAGGTCACCAGCGCGCTCTACCTGACCGCGCTGATCTTCGCGGGCACGTTCCTGGCGGCCCAGTTCCGCCGCCGCCGTCGCCTCGCGGTGGGCGGCACCACGGCGGTGGCAACGCTCTTCCTGGCCTTCAGCCTCAAACTAGCCACCGCCAGCGCAGGCTGACCCCGACCTCAGGTGCCGTCGCCTCCGCCGGAGCCGCCGCCGACCCCGGCCCCTCCTGCCGTGCCGCCCAGGCCGTAGCCGGGTTTGATCGGGGCGTCGGGATGGCGGCTGACGTGGGCGGAATGGCCGATCTGGGCGGACCAGTCGGCGTGGGCGGCGGCCGCCGCGTGGCGGTTGATGGCGTGGCGCAGCCAGCCGTCCACGGTGGCGACCCAGTCCCGCTGCCCGGCGTCGGCGTGCCAGATCCGGAACCGGCTGATGCTCTGGTGGGTGATCCCGGCCAGGGCCAGCTTCCGGTCCATCCACGTGATCACCTCAAGGCCCGCCGAGTTCGTCACGAAGATCAGTTCCAGCTCGGTGATCGGCCCGGCGTAGAGCGGCCCCACCCAGTAGCCCCACCGCTGGTGCAGCGGTAGAGCGTGCTCCACCCCGGGCAGACCGCCCTCCATCAGCCCGGCCTGGCGGATCGAGAAGCCCAGCGTGTCCAGCGCCGCCAGCACGTGCTGCTGGGTGGGGACCGGGTGCACGAAGACCGGCACCATGGCGCCCTGGTCCAGGTCCGGGTCGACGGACACCTCGGTCCGCAGACCCATCCGCAGACTGAGCAGCGGCACCCCGCCGAAGGTGGTCACCGGGGTCTCCCACGGCAGCGGCAACGCGAAGTCGACCGCCCGGCGGCGGCCCGCCGGGACCACGAACCGCCCGGCGATCGGCAGCTGGAAGAACTGCATGAGGCGCCGCGGGGCCGCCGGGTCGTCCGGCTCGACCGTCGTGACCAGGCCGAGCCGGATGTGGCGTACGAGCACGTCGTCCGGACCGGCGGCGAGAGTCACCCGCCCGGGCAGGCGCAGGCCCGGACGGGTGCTCGGGTTTCCAAGCGTGGTCTGTACGGACAGCCCGGTCCAGCCGGACTCCCGAGACACCCCCGTCAACCGCATCGCGCCCCCCGCCAGGTCACCTCAACTGTCGCGGACCTGGCGGGGGACCACCCGGAACTTGCGGGAATTTCCTAGCGGAGTCGGCGGCCGCGCGGCACCGTGTCGGTCTCGTCGTCGAACTCGCCAATGACCTCCTCCAACAAATCCTCCAGGGCGACGAAGCCGATCGGGCGGGCCGGGCCACCGCCGTTGCGGACCAGCGCGAGCTGCGACTGTCGGGCGCGCATCGCGGCCACCGCCTCGGTGACCGAGGACGTCGCCGGCAGGGTGAACGCCGGTGTCATCAGCTCACCGGCCATGGCGGCCCGACCGGTGGTGACCGCCCGTACCGCCTCCCGGACGTGCACCAGACCGCAGACGTCGCCGCCCGCGTCCAGCACCGCCAGCCGTGACCGGCCGCTGTCCCGACTGACCTGCTCGATCCGCTCGGCCGGGTCGTCGCGCCGGACCGTGACCATGGTGGCGAACGGCTCCATCACCTGCGCCACCGACGTGCCCTGCAACTCGAGCATGCTGGTGAGCAGTTGGTGCTGCTCCGCGCCGAGCAGCCCGTGCTCGCGGGACTGTTCCAGCAGGATCCGCAGCTCGTCCGGGCCGTGCACCTGGGCCAACTGGTCCTGCTGGTGGACGCCGACCAGGCGCAGGATCGCGTTGGCCAGCGCGTTCAACGCGGACAGCACCGGCCGGGACACCCGGGCGAAGGCCCGGAACGGCAGCGCGAGCAGCGTCGCCGACCGTTCGGCGTCGGTGATCGCCCACGACTTCGGTGCCATCTCCCCCACCACCAGGTGCAGGAAGGTCACCAACCCGAGGGCGAAGACCAGGGCGATGATGTGACTGGCCGCGTCGGGCAGCCCCACCACGTGCAGCAGCGGGCTGACCAGGTGCTCGATCGCCGGCTCGGCCAGCGCGCCGAGCCCCAGGGTGCACAGGGTGATGCCGAGCTGTGCACCGGCGAGCATCAGCGACAGCTCGCGGACGCCGTCGAGCGCGGCCCGCGCCGCCCGGCCACCGGTGGCCGCCGCCTGCTCCAGCCGGTACCGCTTGCTGGCCACCAGGGCGAACTCGGCGGCCACGAAGAACCCGTTGAGCCCCAGCAGGACGCCGGAGCTGATCAACGCGATGCCGGGGCTCATGCGGACACCTCGCGCCGCTCGCCACGGTCGGTGAGTTGCAGCCGGACCGAATCGGCGACGTGCCGGTCCACGGCCAGCACCTCGACCAGCGCCCGGGGCTCCGCCTCGCCCTCGTCGGCCTCGACGCCCTCGGGCAGCAGGCTGATCTCCAACCGGTCGCCGACCTCCGGCACCCGGCCCAGCTCCCGCATGACCAGCCCGGAGAGCGTGTCGTACTCCGGGGCCTCGGGCAGCGCGATGCCGGTGCTGTCGGCGACCTCGTCGATCCGCCAGCGGGCCGGCACCACCCAGGAGCCGTCGTCCTGGCGGGCGGGCGCCCGCTCCGGCGGGTCGTCCTCGTCCCGGATCGGACCGACCAGCTCCTCGGCGATGTCCTCCAGCGTGATCACGCCGGCGAAACCGCCGTACTCGTCGACCACGCAGGCCATCTGCCGGTGCCCGGAGCGCAGGCGGTCCAGCACCGTGGGCAGGGGCAGGGTCTCCGGTACGAGCAGCGGCGGGCCCGCCACCGCGCTGACCGGGGTGGTGGCGCGTTCGGCGGGGGGTACGCCGAGCACGTCGGCGATGCCGACGATGCCGAGCAGGTCGTCGACGCCCTCCGCGCCACGAACCGGGAAGCGGGAGTGGCCGGTGTCCAGCAGCTCGACCACCCGACTCACCGGCTCGTGCGCACGGACGATGTGCACGTCGACCCGGGGCACCATGGCCTCGCCGGCGGTCAGCTCACGAAAGTCGAGCCCTCGGTCGAGCAGCGTGGACATCTCGGCGTCCAGGCTGCCCTCCTCGCGCGACTCGGCGATGATCTGTTCCAGGTCGGCGGGAGTGGCCCCGCTGGGCAGCTCCTCGATCGGCTCGATACCGACCCGGCGCAGCAGCCGGACCGACGCCCGGTCGAAGAGCCGGATCACCGGACCGGCGATGGCCAGGTAGAAGAGCGTGGACCGGCTCAGCGCCCGGGCCAGCGGTACGGCCCGGGCGATGGCGAGGTTCTTGGGCGCCAGCTCGCCGAGGACCATCTGCACGACGGTGGCGATGACCAGGGCCAGCGCCACCGACAGCGGCAGGCTCACGGACTCGCTGACGCCGGCGACGCCGAGCAGGTCGGCGAGGCCACCGCCGAGGTACGGCTCGGCGACGTAACCGACCAGCAGGGCGGTGACGGTGATGCCGAGTTGCGCGCCGGAGAGCACGAAGGAGAGCCGGCTGGTGACGGTGAGGGCCCGGGCGGCGGCCTGGTCGCCGTCGTCGGCGAGCTGGCGCAGCTTGCCCCGGTCCACGGCCACGTAGCCGAACTCCTGCGCCACGAAGTAACCGGTGGCGGCGGTGAGCACGATGATGAGAAGAAGACCGACGACGATCAACACGGGACGCTCAGGGCTCCCGGGGTCGTCGGGACGGGGATATGCCGGGCACGACCCGGCTGGCTACTGCTGCCCTCCTGGGCAGAGGAGTCGATCATGCCGTCATTTTATCGGCGTTGCCTGGGACTCCGCTGGGGGTGGGCCGAAGGAGCCGATCGTCCTGTTCAGCCCGGCCGGGACCGGCTGTCGCCGCGCCCACCGGTCGACTCGGTCCCGGCCAACTCGTCGGCGTCCAGCAGGCCCCGGTCGAGCCGGCCGGACCGGTAGGCGGCCCGGCCGATCATCTGCGCGGCGACCGGGGCGGTGGCCAACTGGAAGACCCCGACCAGCAGGATCATGCCGAGGTCGGCCCGCGACCGCAGCCGCAGCGCGATCCCGAGCAGCAGCAGGAGCACGCCGAGCACCTGGGGCTTGGTGGCCGCGTGCATCCGGGACAGGGCGTCCGGGAAGCGCAGCACGCCGATGCCGGCGCACAGCGCGAGCAGCGCGCCGGCGACCAGGCAGACGGCCCCGAGCCAGTCGGCGATCGTCGCGAGCACGCCCGGCATCAGGAGCGCTCCCGGACGGCGAAGCGGACCAGCGAGACCGAGCCCACGAAGCCGAGCAGGGACAGCACCACCAGCACGGGCAGCGTGGTGGCGTGCCGGTTGACCGCCGCCTCCGCACCGACCGCGCCGACCATGGTGGCGAGCAGCATGTCCGCCGCGATCACCCGGTCCAGCAGCGAGGGCCCCCGGTAGAGCCGGATCAGCACGAGCAGCGCGGTCACCGACAGCAGGACGGTGAGGACGACGGCCAGGAACGTGATCACTGGGCGATTCCCTTCTCGGCGGGACCGGGTTCCACGCGGCGCAGTTCGTCCGCGCTGCCCACCGCCCGGACGATGCGTCGTTCGACGTCGAGGGTGCGGTCCCGGGCGAGCGCCAGGTCCGCCGGGCCGTGGGTGTCCAGCACGTGCAGGTAGAGCACCCCCGGCTCGCGGTCCACCTTGAGGACCAGCGTGCCGGGCACCAGCGAGACCGCCTCAGCGGTGAGCGCCAGGTTCAGATCCGTACGCACCCGCAACGGGACGGCGATGATCGCGCCACGGGGCCGGTAGCGGGGCTGCACGGCGATCCGGGCGATGTGCAGGCTCGCGGTGACCAGTTCGACGACGAACCGACCGGCGAACGCCAGCAGCGCCCCCGGGCGCAGCCGCCCGCCGAAGGTGACCGCCGGCAGGGGGAAGAACAGCAGGACCGCGCCGCCCACCAGCAGGCCACCGATGATGTTCGCCAGGTTGATCTCACCCCAGAGCAGGTTCCAGACGAGCACCAGCCAGCCCAGCGCCAGCGTCTGGTCCCGCCAACGCCCGAGCCGACCTCCGGTGGCGGCGTCCGTCGGGTTTGCGCCGCGCCGGCCCGTCACGGCACGCCGCCGGGCAGGACAGCGCGCACGTACGGCGTACGCGAGAGCAGGTCGGTGGCCGCGTCGGCGGTGACGTCGAACAGGGGGCCGGCCAGCACGGTCAGCGACACCCCCAGGGCGACCAGGGCGACGGTCGCGCCGACGGTCAGGGCGGGCAGCCGGACGGTGGGTTCGTCGGTGGCGATCCGGGGCGCCCGCCAGAACGCGATGTTCCACACCCGGGAGGCCACGTACAGGGTGAGCAGGCTGGTGAGGGTCCCGGCCGCCACCAGCGTGGCGGGCAGCGCGCCGCCGGCCGCCACCCCGGCCTGGAGCAGCCCGAGCTTGCCGAGGAACCCGGAGAACGGGGGCACCCCGGCGAGGTTCATCGCCGGTACGAAGAAGAGGACGCCCAGCAGGGGCGCCACCCGGGCCAGCCCGCCGAGACGGCGCAGGTCGGTGCTGCCGGCGCGCTCCTCGACCAGCCCGGCGACCAGGAACAGGGTCGTCTGGATGGTGATGTGGTGCACCACGTAGAAGATCGCCCCGGCGAGCCCGGCCGCGGTGCTCAACGCCACCCCGAAGATCATGTAGCCGATGTGGCTCACCAGGGTGAACGAGAACAGTCGCTTCATGTCCGACTGCGCCACGGCCCCGAGGATGCCGACCACCATCGTCAAGCCGGCGACGACCATGAGCAGGTCATTGACCTGGCCACCCGGGAAGAGCAACGTCTCGGTACGGATGATCGCGTACACGCCCACCTTGGTGAGCAGCCCCGCGAACACGGCGGTCACCGGGGCCGGAGCGGTGGGATAGCTGTCCGGCAGCCAGGCCGACAACGGAAAGACCGCGGCCTTGATCGCGAACGCGAGCAGCAGCATCAGTTGCAGGGTCACGCGGACGTTGTCCGGCAGGTCGTCGAGACGCTGGGCGAGCTGTGCCATGTTGAGAGTGCCGGTGGCCGCGTACACCAGCCCCACCCCGGCCAGGAAGATCATCGAGGAGAGGACGCTGACCACCACGTACGTCGATCCGGTACGGATGCGCGTCTCGGTGCCGCCCAGCGTGATCAGCACGAAGCTGGCCGCCAGCAGGATCTCGAAGCCGACGAACAGGTTGAACAGGTCGCCCGCCAGGAACGCGTTCGTGACGCCAGCGGTGAGCACCAGGTAGGTCGGGTGGAAGATGACCACCGGCGCGCTCTCGCTGGTCTCGCTGCGACCCTGGCCGATCGAGTACACCAGCACGCACAGGGTCACGGCCGAGGACACCACCAGCATCAGCGCGGCCAACTGGTCGGCCACCAGCACGATGCCGACCGGTGGCGGCCACCCACCGACCGCGAGCACCACCGGCCCGTGCCGGTACGCCTGCACCAGCAGCACCAGCGCGACGGTGAACGTCACCGCCAGGCAGAGCACGCTGACCGTACGCTGCACCCGCGGCCGGTTCGCCAGCAGCAGGGTCAGCGCGGCGCCGAGCAGCGGCACCACCACCGGCAGGGGCAGGAGCCGGCTCACGACGCGTCGTCCTGCTGGCCACGTCGGAGTCGACGGCGGGCCGGCTCCGGGTCGACCTGCTCCGGATCGCCGTTCGGGCCCTCCCCGCCACGGTCGACCGCGCCCACCTCGTGGTGCTCCGTACGACGGATGATCTGGCGGTCCTCCAGGTCGTCAGGCACCTCGTCGTCGCCGGTGAGATACCAGCTCCGGTACGCCACGGCGAGCAGGAACGCGGTGAACCCGAACGTGATCACGATGGCGGTCAACACCATCGCCTGCGCCAGCGGATCACTCATCCGATCGACGGGGCCGGTGCCCACGACGGGAGCGCCACCCGATCGGCCACCCAACAGGATCAGCAGGTTGACGCCGTTGCCGAACAGGATCACGCCGAGCAGGATCCGGGTGAGACTGCGCTCGAGCAGCAGGACCACCCCGCACCCGACCAGCGCCGCGACGGCGAGCACCAGCACCAGCGTCGGCCCGGCGCCACCTGCCGTCATAGCTCTTCCTCTGTTCGCGACTGCGGGGCTCGCAAACCCGGCTCACTCCTCGCGCTCACGGCACCACCTGAGGTTCGCGACTGCGGGGCTCGCAAACCCGGCTCACTCCTCGCGCTCACGGCACCACCTGAGGTTCGCGACTGCGGGGCTCGCAAACCCGGCTCACTCCTCGCGCTCACGGCCGTCCGCCCTTGTCGATGGCCAGGCCGCCGCTCTCCGTACCGGTGGCCTCGATGTGCCGGTCCACCTCGGCCCCGAGGCTGCGCAGGATGTCCAGCAGCAACCCGATCACGATCAGGTACACGCCGATGTCGAAGAAGAGCGACGTGACCAGGTGGAGGTCGCCGACCAGCGGTAGGGACACGTCGAGCTTCGCGCTCTGCAGCACCGATCCACCGGCCAGCAGCGCCACCGCGCCCGTACCCACCGCCAGGGCCAGCCCCGCCCCGAGGATCAGGCCGGCGCCCACCGGGGCGGCGTCGGTCAGCTCGTATCTGCCGCCGGCCAGGTAGCGGACGACCAGCGCGAGCCCGGCCACCAGGCCGCCCGAGAATCCGCCGCCCGGCGCGTTGTGCCCGGAGAAGAGCAGGAACAGCGAGAACAGCACCACCGTGTGGAAGATCAGTCGGGTGACCACCTCGAGTACGAGCGAGCGCTGCTCCTCGTAGAGGGTCGGGCCACCCCGTAACCAGACGGGCCGGTGCGGCGGGGCGGCCCCTTCGGCGGACTCCGGCCGGCGCGGTCTCGGCCCGGTGCGGGACCGCTCGAAGATCAGGCTGGCCACCCCGGTCGCGGCCACCACCAGCACCGACACCTCGCCCATGGTGTCCCAGGCCCGGATGTCGACGAGGGTCACGTTGACCACGTTGCGGCCGTACCCCTCGCCCACGGCGAGGGCCGGGAAGACGGTGGAGATGTCCGTCGCGCGGCGGGCGCCGGCCGCGACGAGCGCGAGACCGCCGGCCACCACGCCCATCGCCACGCCGATCGCCCGACGCGTCCACCTGCTGCGGCGCAGCGGCCGGGCCGAGAACCGCTGCGGCAGGCGGCGCAGCACCAGCACGAACACCGCGATGGTCGCGGTCTCCACCAGAAACTGGGTGAGCGCCAGATCCGGTGCGCCGTGCAGGATGAACAGCATGGCGGTGCCGTAGCCGGTGACGCCGACCAGCAGCATCGCGGTCAACCGCCGACGAGCGCCGACTGCGAGCAGCGCGGCCACCGCGATGACCACCACGACCACCGGTTGCAGCGGGTTGTCCCAGAGCGGGAGTCGGGCCCGCCAGGGCGCGGCGGCGAGCATCGCCCCACCGGGCAGCAGCACAAGGGTGACGAGAATGAGGCCGAGGTACTGCGGTAGCGAGCCGCGCTGTGTCGCGCCGGTGACCCCGATGGCGAACCGGTCGAACCGGCCCACGACCCACTCGTACCCCTGATTGCCGCCCACCGGCGACCGGAGCCGGGCCAGCGCGGGAGCGAGGGGCCCGCGCAGCGCGAAGAGCAGGATGCCGCCGGCAAGCGCCAACACGGACAGACCGAGCGCCGCAGTGGGTCCGGGCCAGAGCGTCAGGTGCGCGTCGAGGGTCCCCAGCAGCTCGGCGTACGGACTCAGCAGACCGTCGAGCACGCCGGCGGCGGGACCGGCGAGCAGCCCGACGACGGCGAGCACCGCCGGTGGGAGCAGCATCGACACGGCGACCGGCGCGGGTGGTACCGGTTCGACGCCCGGCCGGTCGGCGAACGCGCCCCAGAGGAAGCGGGCGCTGTACGCGACGGTGAGCACCGTTCCGGCGACCAGCCCGGCGAGGACCACCGGATCGCTGGTGAATGCCGCGAACACCGCCTCCTTGGCGACAAACCCGACGAGCGGCGGTACGCCCGCCATCGACGCCGCCGCCAGCACCGCGACCCCGAACAACGGCCGGGACCAGCGGCGCAGCCCGGACAACTCGCGCAGGTCACGGGTCCCGGCGCCGTGGTCGATGACGCCGACGACCAGGAACAGCGCCGCCTTGAACAGGGCGTGCGCCAGCAGCATCGCCGTGCCGGCCAGCGCGGCGTCCGGTGTGCCCGAGCCGGTCACCGCGACCAGCAGGCCCAACTGGCTGACCGTCCCGTACGCGAGCAGCAGCTTGAGGTCGTTCTGTCGCAGCGCCGCCCAACCGGCGACGAGCATGGTCGCCACCCCGGCGATGAGGACCACCGGTCGCCACGGACCCACCGTGGCGAGCACCGGCGCGAGCAGCCCGACCAGGTAGACGCCGGCCTTGACCATGGCGGCCGCGTGCAGGTACGCGCTGACCGGGGTGGGCGCCGCCATCGCGACCGGTAGCCAGGAGCTGAACGGGAGCACCGCCGACTTGGACAGCGCCCCGGCCAGGATCAACAGCACGGCCGTGACGAGGTAGCCACCTCCGGGCAGCGGGTGGGCGGCGATCTCGGACCAGCGGTAACTCCCGGCGTGTTCGCCCAGCAGGATGAACCCGACCAGCATGGCGAGCCCGCCCAGCGTGGTGACGGTCAGCGCCTGCGCCGCCGCCCAGCGGCTGGCCCGGCGTTCGGTGCTGTGCCCGATCAGCAGGTACGAGAAGATCGTGGTCAACTCCCAGCCGACGTAGAGCAGCAGCAGATCGTCGGCGAACACCAGGACGAGCATCGCGCCGGCGAAGGCCACCAGGACGGCGGCGACCTGGGCCATCCCGGGGGAGCCGGCGTCGAAGTACCGGGCGCTATAGACCAGCACCAGCGCGCCGACGCCGCCGACCAGCAGGGTCATGAGCCAGGACAGCGTGGTGAGGCGCAGCGCGATGTCGAGGCCCAACTGCCCGATCCACGGGTACGTCTCGACGATCGCGCCGCCGTGCGCGACGGCCGGGGTACGGGCCAGCGCCCAGCCGAACGCGGCGGCCGGCGCGAGCGCCAGCGGATAGCACGCGCGCGGACCCCACCACCGGACGAGAAGCGGCGCGACGAGGGCCGCTACGACGTGGAGGATGAGCAGTACCAGCACTCGCGCTCCCGATCGAGGTGGCCGACACCCGTACAGCGGTGGTGTCTTCAGCGATCAGACGCCAGATTCCCGCCCAACGGGCGGTTTTGCCGGAATTGCTCCGCTATGCGGCACGGTGTGCGATCAGCGGCGTTTACCCGGAGCGGCGGTCAGCGCAGAAGAGCGTCACCGACGGTCAGCGCGTCGTCCATGTCCTGGCGACCTCGGCGCAGGTCGGCCAGCAGGTCGACACGGCCGAGCTGGCTGGCGACCTTGGCGACGACCCGCTCCGCGACGGCGAGGGACCGCATCGAGAGCAAGCGGCCCCGGCTCTCCCGGCGCAGCACGAAGTAGTGCACGGCGACGCGGACCTGACCTCGGTCGGCGGCGCTGGCCTGGGCGGTGGAGACGACCAACTCCCGCAGGCAGTCGGCCAGACGCTCGGCGAGCTCCAGTTCGGGCCCGTGCAGACCACCGCGGAGCGTGGCGAGGTGGCTGTCGACCTTGCGGATCAGCACATCGGTGCCGGGCTCGACGTGTCGCGGCTCGCCGGTCATCCGATCCCTCCCACCCGATTCGCGTTGCGGGTGAAGTTACTTTATGTTGCTCCTTAGAAGCAAGCAGTTAAGTGAGACTTAACGTATTAAAGGTGCATCACGCGCAATTTCCACGCAGCGTGGCACGATCCGCCGTGGATCGTTCGTTGTTGTCGTAGCGGCGGGGCACGATGGACCGGTGAGCGGGGCAGACGCGGGCAAGGGCGAGGTGTTGGACGGGTTCGGTCCCGCCACCCGCGCCTGGTTCGACGCCGCCTTCGCCGCGCCCACCGCCGCCCAGACCGGCGCCTGGCAGTCGGTCTCGGCCGGCCGTAACGCCCTGGTCGTGGCGCCCACCGGCTCCGGCAAGACGCTCGCGGCCTTCCTCTGGTCGCTGGACCGGCTGGCCCGCGAGCCCGCGCCGACCGAGGCACGCCAGCGGTGCCGGGTGCTCTACGTCAGCCCGCTCAAGGCCCTCGCCGTCGACGTCGAGCGCAACCTACGCGCGCCGCTGGCCGGCATCCGGCAGGCGGCCACCCGACTCGGCGTCCCGCCACCCGACATCACCGTCGGGATGCGCACCGGCGACACGCCGGCCGACGAGCGACGGGCCTTCGCCCGCACCCCACCCGACATCCTCATCACCACACCCGAGTCACTGTTCCTGCTGCTCACCTCGGCCGCCCGGGATTCGCTGCGCGGCGTCCAGACGGTGATCGTCGACGAGGTCCACGCGGTGGCCGGCAGCAAGCGCGGGGCCCACCTCGCCCTCTCCCTGGAACGCCTCGACGAGCTGCTGCCCACGCCGGCACAACGGATCGGCCTCTCCGCCACCGTCCGGCCGATCGACGCCTGCGCCCGCTTCCTCGGCGGCGCCCGGCCGGTCGACGTCGTGCAGCCGCCCACGGCGAAGACGATCGAGGTCAGCGTGCAGGTGCCGGTGGAGGACATGACCCGGCTCGACGAGCAGGAGCAGCCACCCGAGGACGCCCTGGGCGGGCCGGGGCCACGGCGTGCCTCGATCTGGCCGGCCGTCGAGGAGCGGGTCTTCTCGCTGATCGGGCAGCACCGCTCCACCATCGTCTTCACCAACTCCCGCCGCAGCGCCGAGCGCCTGTGCGCACGGCTCAACGAGCTGGCCGCCGAGGAGGTGGCCACCGCCGCGGTCGCCTCCGCGTCGGGCGGGGGCGCGATCGTCGTACCCCCGGGGTCGTCGTCGGGCGACGAGCCGGCGGCCGACGACGGCCCGGCGACCGGCGTGCAGCGGTGGGGTGGCCCCCCGGCCAACGGCGGCTCGGCGCCCGGTCCGAGCCTCAATCGCGTGCCGGCCAACGGCGGCTCGGCGCCCGGTCCGAGCCTCAATCGCGTGCCGGCCAACGGCGGCTCGGCGCCCGGTCCGAGCCTCAATCGCGTGCCGGCCGAGGTGATGGCCCAGTCCGGCGCGGCGGCCGGGGCCGCTCCGGTGATCGCCCGCGCGCACCACGGCAGCGTCTCGCGGGAGGAGCGCAAACACATCGAGGAGGCGCTCAAGTCCGGCCAGCTCCCGGCGGTGGTGGCGACCTCCAGCCTGGAGCTGGGCATCGACATGGGCGCGGTCGATCTCGTGGTGCAGATCGAGGCCCCGCCGAGCGTCGCCTCCGGCCTGCAACGCGTCGGGCGGGCCGGGCACCAGGTGGGCGCGGTGTCCCGGGGTGTGGTCTTCCCGAAGCACCGGGGCGACCTGCTGTCCTGCGCGGTGGTGGCCGAGCGGATGACCGACGGCGCGATCGAGGAGCTGCACTACCCGCGCAACCCGCTGGACGTGCTGGCGCAGCAGATCGTCGCCATGGTGGCCCTGGAGCCGTGGCAGGTGGGTGACCTGGCCGTGCTGGTCCGGCGGGCCGCGCCCTTCGCGGAGCTTCCCGATTCGGCCCTGCACGCCGTGCTGGACATGCTCTCCGGTCGCTACCCGTCCACGGCGTTCGCCGAGTTGCGTCCCCGACTGGTCTGGGATCGGGCCAGCGACCAGCTCACCGGCCGTCCCGGCGCGCAACGGTTGGCGGTGACCAGCGGCGGCACGATCCCGGACCGGGGTCTGTTCGGGGTCTTCCTGGCCGGTGCGGAGCGGGCCGCCCGGGTCGGCGAGCTGGACGAGGAGATGGTCTACGAGTCGCGCGTCGGCGACGTCTTCCTGCTCGGCTCGTCCTCGTGGCGCATCGAGGAGATCACCCCCGACCGCGTGCTGGTCTCCCCCGCGCCGGGTCAGGCCGCGCGGATGCCGTTCTGGAAGGGCGACCAGCTCGGCCGCCCGGTGGAGCTGGGCCGGGCCATCGGCGCGCGGATCCGCGCCCTGCTGCGCCAGAGCGACGAGGCGGCGCTGGCCACGCTGCGCGAGAGCGGCCTGGACGCCTGGGCCGCCACCAACCTGATGGCCTACCTGCGCGACCAGCGGGAGGCCACCCGTTCCCTGCCCGACGACCGGACCGTCGTCGTCGAGCGCTTCCGTGACGAGCTGGGCGACTGGCGGCTCGCCGTGCACAGCGTCCTCGGCGCGCGCGTCAACGGGCCCTGGGCCCTCGCCGTGGGCCGCCGGCTGGCCGAGCGGTACGGGGTGGACGCCCAGGTCATGCCCTCGGACGACGGGATCGTGGTACGCCTCCCGGACACCGCCGACGAGCCACCCGGCGCCGACGTGGTCGTCTTCGAACCCGACGAGATCGCCCAGCTCGTGCAGGAGTCGGTCGGCACCTCGGCGCTCTTCGCCGCACGCTTCCGGGAGTGCGCCGCCCGGTCGCTGCTGCTGCCCCGCCGCGACCCCCGCCGCCGCCAGCCGCTGTGGCAGCAGCGGCAACGCGCCGCGCAACTGCTCGACGTCGCCCGCGAGTACGCCGACTTCCCGGTCACCCTGGAGGCCGCCCGGGAGTGCCTACAGGACGTCTTCGACCAACCGGCGCTGGCCGACCTGATGCGCGACCTGGCGGCCCGCAAGGTCCGCCTGGTCGAGGTGGAGACCAGCGCGCCGTCGCCGTTCGCCCGGTCGCTGCTCTTCGGCTACGTGGGCGCGTTCCTCTACGAGGGCGACGCCCCGCTCGCCGAGCGCCGGGCCGCCGCCCTGGCCCTGGACTCCACGCTCCTCGGTGAGCTGCTCGGCCGGGTCGACCTGCGCGAGCTGCTGGATCCGGAGGTGCTCGCCGAGACCGACCGGCAACTGCGCTGGCTGACCGAGCAGCGCCGCCCGCGCGACGCGGAGGACGTGGTCGAGCTGCTGCGGGTGCTGGGCGACCTCAGCGACGTCGAGCTGACCGAGCGGGGCGTGCCGGAGGGCTGGCTCAGCGAGCTGGAGGCCACCCGCCGGGTGCTGCGGGTACGGATCGCCGGCGAACAGCGGTGGGTCGGCATCGAGGACGCCGCCCGGCTGCGCGACGCGCTCGGCGTGGCGCTGCCCGTCGGGGTGGCCGAGGCGTACCTCGCACCGGTGGCCGACCCGCTCGGTGACCTGGTGGCCCGGTACGCCCGCACCCACGGCCCGTTCGCCGCCGCGACCTGCGCGGCCCGCTTCGGGCTCGGCGTCTTCGTGGTCGAGCAGACGCTGCGCCGCCTGGCCGCCACCGGCCGCGTCGTCTCCGGCGAGTTCACGCCCGACACGGCCGGCGCGCAGTGGTGCGACGCCGAGGTGTTGCGGATGCTGCGCCGCCGTTCGCTCGCGGCGCTGCGCCGGGAGATCGAGCCGGTGCCACCGCGGGCCCTCGCCACGTTCCTGCCCCGCTGGCAGCAGGTCGGCTCGTCGGCCCGGGGCGTGGAGGCGCTCGCCGCCACGGTGGAGCAGTTGCAGGGCGCCGCCGTGCCCGCGTCCGCGCTGGAACGGCTGGTGCTGCCCGGCCGGGTCGCCGACTACTCCCCCGCCCAGCTCGACGAGCTGTGTGCCAGCGGGGAGGTGCTCTGGGCCGGTTCCGGGGCGATCTCCGGAGGCGACGGCTGGGTCACCCTGGCGTACGCGGACGCCGCGCCGCTGCTGCTTTCGCCGCCCGACGAGGCGTTGACGCGTACCCCGCTGCACGACGCGGTGCTCGACGCCCTCGGCGACGGGCAGGCCCTGTTCTTCCGCGCGCTGGCCGACCGGGTCGGCGCCACCGACGATGCCGCGCTGACCGGGGTCATCTGGGACCTGGTCTGGGCCGGTCACCTCACCAACGACACCCTCGCCCCGCTGCGGGCGGTGCTCGGCGCGGGTGGAGCGCACCGGTCGCGCCCGTCCGCGCCGCGCACCCGCTACCGGCGGCCCGGCCGGGTGGCGCTGCCCACCCGCAGCGGTCCACCGACCGTCGCCGGCCGCTGGTCGCGGCTTCCGGACCGGGATCTCGACCCGACCAGGCGGGCCGCCGCCCTCGCCGACGTCCTGCTGGAACGGCACGGGGTCGTCACCCGGGGCGCGGTCATGGCCGAACAGGTCGTCGGTGGGTTCTCGGCGGTCTATCCGGTGCTGTCGGCGCTGGAGGAGCGTGGCGCGGCCCGCCGGGGCTACTTTGTCGAAGGCCTCGGCGCGGCACAGTTCGCGGTGCCCGGCGCGGTGGACCGGCTCCGCGCCCTGGCCGAGCCGGCCGACGGCGCGCGGGGCCGGGGCGGGCCGGCCAACGTCCTGGCGGCCACCGATCCCGCCAACCCGTACGGTGCGGCACTCCCCTGGCCGGACCGCGTCGTCGACTCCGGCGACGGGGCCACCGCCGCGACCGGGCACCGGGCGGGCCGTAAGGCCGGTGCCCTGGTGGTGCAGGTCGGCGGCGACCTCGTGCTGTACGTGGAACGCGGTGGCCGGACCCTGCTCTCCTTCACCGACGACACCGAGACGCTCGCGGCGGCCGGTAAGGCGCTGGCCGACGCCGTCCACTCCGGAGCGTTGGGCGCGATGTCGGTCGAACGGGCCGACGGCGAGGCGGTGCACTCGTCGCCACTGCGTGACGCGCTGACCGCCGCCGGCTTCCGGGCCACCCCGCGTGGCCTGCGCCTACGCGGCTGACCCGACCCGCGCGGCCTACGCCTGCCCCTCGCGCAACCCGTGGACGCGTCCGCCTGCCGTGCCAGGCACCAGCGACCACCGCTATGGCTGTGACCCGCCGCAGCCACCCGATGGACAGCGACGCAGCGCGGCGGCGGGGCAGCGAGACAGCCTCAGCGGAGGCCGTTGAGAACCTTCTCGTAGCGGACGCGGTCGGCCGCCGGGGTCTTCGCGTCGAGGTAGTTGAGCACCACGGCCCCACGCCGGTACGACTGGCCGCCCCACGTCTCGGCGATGTCGCCGGCGCTGGTCTCGTCGGGGAACACGAAGACGGTGACGCCGTCCGTGGTGACGATCTCGGAGCAGCCCAGCCCGAGACCGTCCGGACCACAGTCGACCGAGCGGTCCTTCGGGTGCGTGACCCGCAGACCGGCGGCCTGGAACGCGTCGATGACCTGCCGGGCGCTGGGAGCGCCCGCCGGACGCTGGGGCAGTACCACCGGCGGCGGACTGGCCGGCCGGCGTTCGACCGGTCCCTGCGGTGGCGCCGACGGCACGGTGGACCGTGGTGGCGGCGGTGCGGCGCCGTCGGTGCGGGACGGGCCCGCCGAGGTGCTCGGCACGGTCGGCAGGTCCGTGGCCTGGACAGCCGAGGACGTAACCCCGGGGGCGGCACTCGACGGCGCGGGGTCGTCACCACGTCCGCAGCCGGCGACGACGGCAGCGGCGACCAGCAGGACCCCGACGGCGGGCAGGCTCCGAAGTGTCACAGGCGAAGTCTGCCCAACCACGCTGGGCGGCGCGAGGGGCCGGTCGGCCAGCACGCTGTCCGCTATCTGCCACCCGGGTCAGCCAGGTTGCCAGGTCGCCCGCACCGATACGGCCCGATCCGACCACCACTCGCAGGCACCCTCCGCCGAAAGATCCGCACAACATCAGGGTTGTTGCTGCCTCCCGCACGCCGCAGGCAGCAACAACAGGGAAGTTGCGCGGATCTTGGCGCGGGACGCGGGACGCGCCGGGGGCGGGAGCGCGGGACGCGCCGCAGGGCGTGGGCGTTAGCCTGCGGGGGTGTCCGGCACACCGTGGATCTCGTTGACCACCGACTACGGCCTCGACGACGGCTTCGTGGCCGCCTGCCACGGGGTGATCGCGCGGATCGCTCCCGCCGCCCGGGTCATCGACGTGACGCACCTGGTGCCGCCGGCGGACGTCCGGCGCGGCGCCGCCGTGCTGGCGCAGACCGTGCCGTACCTGCCGGTGGGCGTGCACGTGGCGGTGGTCGATCCGGGGGTGGGCACCGCCCGACGGGGCATCGCGCTGGCCACCCCGGGAGGGCTGCTGGTCGGCCCGGACAACGGGTTGCTGCTCGACGCGGCCGCCGCGCTCGGCGGGGTCAGCGCCGCCGTGGAGCTGACCGAGCCAGGGTGGCTGGCGGCCCGGGTGTCCGGCACGTTCCACGGCCGGGACGTCTTCGCCCCGGTGGCGGCACGCCTGGCGCTCGGGGCGTCACTGGCCGAGGCCGGTCCGGCCGTCGACCCGGGCGAACTGGTCCGGCTGCCAACACCGGTCGTGACCCGTGACGCCGACGGCTTCACCGCCGAGGTGCTGACCGTCGACCACTTCGGCAACGTGCAGTTGGCCGCGCCCGGCGAGGTGCTCGGCG
The DNA here is from genome assembly GCF_049841635.1 of Micromonospora sp. DT44. Classification (NCBI taxonomy): domain Bacteria; kingdom Bacillati; phylum Actinomycetota; class Actinomycetes; order Micromonosporales; family Micromonosporaceae; genus Micromonospora; species Micromonospora sp. DT44. Next base: position 103,576 of record NZ_JBNCKS010000014.1, read on the forward strand.
CGCTCGCGGCCACCGTCCGGGTCGGCCCGCCCGGGCCGACGCCGTCCCACGCGGCCGTACGCGGACGGACGTTCGGCGACGCGCCGCACCGGGCCCTGGTGGTGTACGTGGACTCGGCCGACCTGGTGGCGGTTGCGGTCAACGGCGGTCGGGCCGTGGACGTCCTCGGCGTACGCCCGGGTGACCTCCTGCGGGTGGCCGGGTGACATTCGACTATGGAATGCTGCCCCGGTGGGTGAACCGGTGGGTGAACACGTAGTTCCCGTGGGCTGTCCCTGTTGTGCCTCCCGGACCGGCGGCGGGACCTGCCCGGTCTGCTTCTGGACGGACGACGGGCAGAGCGACGCCGACGCGGACGCGGTGCGAGGCGGCGCCAACGGTGACCTGAGCCTGTCGCACGCCCGGCTCAACTACGCCGTCTACGGTGCCAGCCATCCGCGTTACCAGGACATGGTGCGTCCCGCCCGCGCCGACGAGCGCCCCTGACGCGGCGCCCGCCGAAGCGAGGTCGTCTCAGCAGACCGGTACGGTGCCGCCGTAAACGGTGGAGACGTACGCGTGGCTGACGTACTGCCCGGTGGCCAGGCGGTTCCACCTGGTGGTGGTGCGGTACGGGCCGGCGACCGACTGGCCGGTGACGTAGCACTGGACCGGCACGTTGGCGAGCCGCGCGGCGAGGCCTCGGATCGCGTACGACGTGCCGGGCCCGCTGCGGATGTTGAGCGGGCCGTCACCCACCACGGCGCGCGGCCCGCCGCCGGTCCACAGGTACGCGACGTCCACCCAGGCGTTGGTGGTGAGTTGCAGACCGTCCCAGAAGGTGCCATCGGCCAGGTCGATGCCGGCCGGGTTGAGCACGGTACGCCCGAACTGGTCCCGCCCACCGTTGTAGCCGGACTGGTAGGCGGCCTGCGCCTCGGGCCGGCCCTGCGGCAGGTTCTTCCAGTTCTCGCGTACGGCGGACGGGTTCCAGTAGTCGTCGCGGGTGTTCCAGGGTCCGACGTCCCAGACTGGGGCGTACTCGCAGCGCGCGCCCGTCGTGGTGCAGACCCGCACGGTGTAGTCGCCGGTGTTGAGCGGTGAGAGGCCCCGGCGCGACGGTAGGGCCACGAAGTGGTCGCGCGGCTGTACGGTGCGGCCGTTGGCGGTCAGTTCGCCGACCAGCCCGATCCGGGTGGCGTACACCCGGTAGGTGAGGCCGGGTGTGGCGGCGGAGACGGCGGCGGTCGCGTCGGCGGTGAGCTGGACGCCGCGTACCGTCGCGGTGGCCCCGCCGGCCCGCGCGGTCAACACCACCCGGGTCTGTACGCGGCTGACCGGGCGGTCGAAGGTCACGCCGGCGGTCGCGGCCCGCCACTCGGTCCAGCCATTGAGCCGCCATCCGCGCACCTGCGCCTCCGCGCTCGCGCCGGCGGGGACGTCCGCGTCGATCTCGGCGCGGACCCGGGTGGCCGGGCGGGCGAGGGTGCGTGGGGCGCTGAGGAGCATGCCCTCGGCGAGCGCCGAATGCGGGCTGCGGGGGCTGCGTCCGCCCGCGCGGGCCTCGCGCAGCCGCAATCCGGCGGCGGTACGGCGGACGTTGACATCGTCGCGGTCGACGACCGACAGGTCGGCGCTCCACCGCTCCCCGGTCGGCGCGGCGGCGGTCAGGGTGAGCGAGCCGGCGGTCGCCGGGGCGGCGGTCCGGGCGGCTTCGCTGACGGGCACCAGGGCTGCGATGAGCGCGAGAGCGAGGATGGCGGCGAGGGTGGAGGATCGGATACGACAATGGGGTCGTCTCATGAGCATTCTCCTCAGAACTCCCTGACCATCGCATGTCCGGAGATCATGAGGAACCTGGCTACAAATAGCGACACATGCGAATCTTGCTCGAAAGAGGGAGGATGGCAGCGTGCCCGAAGGTGACACCGTCTGGAACACCGCCCGCGTGCTGCACCGCGCGCTGGCCGGCGCACGGCTGTCCGGCTCCGATTTCCGGGTGCCCCGGTTGGCCACGACCGACCTCACCGGCTGGACCGTCCGCGAGTCGGCCAGCCGGGGCAAGCACCTGCTGCTCCGCCTCTCCGCCCCGGATGACGCGCCGTGGACGCTGCACTCCCACCTGCGGATGGACGGCGCCTGGCGGGCGTACGCGCCGGGCGAACGGTGGAGCGGCCGGCCCGCGCACCTGATCCGGGTGGTGCTGCGCAGCCCCGGCGCGGTGGCGGTGGGCTATCACCTGCACGAGCTGGCCCTGGTGCCCACCGCCGAGGAGGACGCCCTGGTGGGCCACCTCGGGCCGGATCTGCTCGGCCCGGACTGGGACCCGGCCGAGGCGACCCAGCGCCTCGCCGCACACCCCGAGCAGACCATCGGCGAGGCCCTGCTCGACCAGCGCAACCTGGCCGGGGTGGGCAACCTCTACAAGTGTGAGGTGCTGTTCCTGCGGGGCGTGTCGCCGTGGACACCCGTCGGCGCGTTGCCCGACCTGCCGGGCATGGTCGCCCTCGCGCAGCGGCTGCTGGCCGCCAACCGTGGACGCTGGACGCAGAGCACCACCGGCTCGCTGCACCGGGGGCAGACCAGCTACGTGTACGGCCGCCGCGCCCAGCCGTGCCGCCGCTGCGGCACCGCCATCAGCAAGGAGGAGCTGGGCGAGCGCGTCACCTACTGGTGCGCGGTCTGCCAGCCGGAGCGGTCGGGGAGTCCGACGCCGGGCTGACCGGGCGTTGTGGATCGAGGTCATCCCAGATACGGACGATTGGGTAATTCCTAACCGACCCCTCGACGTCGCATGCTGCGGTTGGGTGCTCACCGCCTGTCAGCAGAGTGCCGAGGACCGCCACGCTGGGGTGGCGTTCTTCCTCGTGCCCCGACCCCGGGGAGAGTCATGGCGATCTTCCGCAGACTCCGCTCCACCTTCTTCTACCGGACCGCCCCTGACGGCCTCGGTCGGACGGCGTCCGTTCCCACGGCCCGTACCCCCGAGGAGGCCACGCCCACGGCGAGTCTGGATCCGTCCGCCGAGCCACGCTGCTTCGGAACGGTGCCGAACGTCGCGTACAGTCCCCGCCCGACGCGTGACCCCGATGGCCGGCTGGTGCCGGGCACGGGCCTGCGCAAGTTCGTCGACGCGCTGCCCGTACCCGGCGAGCAGGCGCTGCCGGTGGCGGTGCCCGACACGATCAGCTACCCGGGCTGCGACTACTACGAGATCGGGCTCCAGGAGTACGCGCAACGCCTGCACCGGGATCTGCCGGTCACCCGCCTGCGCGGCTACCGACAGCTCAACCTGGGCACCGACCCGTCCGGTCACAACACGGTGGCGCCACCGGAGCGGCCCTGGCACCTCGGCCCGATGATCCGCGCTCGGCGGGGCCGACCGGTCCGGGTGAAGTTCATCAACCAGCTGCCCACCGGCCGGGCCGGCGAGTTGTTCCTGCCGGTCGACGAGACGGTCGAGGGTGCCGGTCTCGGGCCGCTGGACGGCCCGGCTCCGTACCCGCAGAACCGGGCGGTGCTGCACCTGGCCGGGGCGCAGACCGGGTGGACCAGCGCGGGCAACCCGGGACACTGGATCACCCCTGCCGGGGAGATCACCCCGTACCCGACGGGGACCGGCATCACGCCCGTGCCGGACATGCCGGCGCCCGGCGCCGGCGCCACCACGCTCTACTTCCCCAACGAGCAGAGCGGCCGGCTGCTGTCGTTCCACGACAACACCCTCGGGCTGGCCCGGCTCACCGTCTACGGTGGGCAGCTCGCGCCGTACCTGCTCACCGACCCGGTCGAGGACGAACTCGTCGCCGAGGGGGTCCTGCCGGCCGAGCAGGTGCCCCTGGTGATCGAGGACAAGACGTTCGTGCCGGACGACACCCAGCTGGCCGCCGAGGATCCGACCTGGGACCGGGAGCGCTGGGGCGCTCGCGGCAGCCTGTGGTACCCCCACGTCTACCAGCCCCGGCAGAACCCGTACCGGTCCGGCGGGCGCAACCCCACCGGTCGGTGGGACTACGGGCCCTGGTCTCGCCGTCCTGCGCCGGACGGCGGTCGGGACGACACCGGACCCACCGTGGACGGTTGGCCGATGGCCGAACGGATCGCGGGCGAGCCGCCGCTGACCGGTCCGGGACCGGTGCCGAACCCGCACCACGACCCCGTCGGCGGTGGCGCCGAACCACCGCTGCGCCCCGGGGTGCCGCACCCGTCGGCGGTGCCCGCGGCGTACGGGGACACCCCGCTGGTAAACGGTGTCGCGTACCCGTACCTGCGGGTGCGCCCCACGGTGTACCGCCTGCGCATCCTCAACGCCTGCCTGGACCGCAGCCTCAACCTCCAGCTCTACCGGGCCTGCTCGGACGCGCCGATGTGGACCGACGACGGCAGCCTGGCCGACGCGGACGCCGGTGAGGTGCCGATGGTGCCCGCCGTGCGGTCGGCGGACCGCCCGTCCGGTTGGCCGAGCGACGGGCGTGACGGCGGCGTGCTCGACCCGCGCGCCGCCGGCCCGGCGCTCGTCCAGATCGGCAACGAGGCCGGGCTGCTGCCCGCCCCGGTGGTGCTGCCGAACCGGCCGATCGGCTACCGCTACGACCGGCTCGACCCGACCGTGCTGAACGTCGACGGGCACACGCTCCTGCTCGCCCCGGGTGAGGCGGCCGACGTGCTTGTCGACTTCTCCACCGTGGAACCGGGCAGCACGTTGATCCTCTACAACGACGCCCCGGCACCGCTGCCCGGCTTCGACCCGCGCTACGACCAGCACACCGACGCGCCGGACCGCACGGCCGAGGGCGGTCCACCGCCCACCGAACCGGGGTACGGCCCGAACACCCGTACCCTGTTGCAGTTCCGGGTGGCCGGCACGCCCGACGGGCCGTACGACCTGGACCGGCTGCGGGAGCGGCTGCCGGTGGCGTACGCGGCCAGCCAGCGCCCGCCGATCGTGCCGCAGCCGGCGTACGACCCGGCGTTCGGCAGCCGGACCACGGCCGAGACGGTCGTCTCCGCGCACGCGGACACGGTGACGTTCACGCCGCTGGCGGGCACCGGTCCGGTGACCCTGCCGATCGAGGTCAAGGCCGCGCAACAGGTCTTCGAGCCCGGTCACGGCCGGCTGGCCGGGCGACTCGGCGTCGGTCATCCGCACACCGGACCGCTCGCGCCGGCGACCCTGCCGCTCGGGCCGACCGACCCCGTGACCGAGGTGCTGTTCGCCGCCGATCCGGCCACACCTGTCGGCGCGCCGGCAGACGGCACACAGATCTGGCGGATCAGCGGCAACGTCCGGCAGACCGAGCCGTTGCACTTCGGCGGCTGCGACGTACAGATCGTCAACCGGGTCGGCTGGGACGGCACGCAGCGCCCCCCGCACCCGGCGGAGCTGGGCTGGAAGCAGATCGTCCGGGTCAACCCCCGCGAGGACGTGGTGGTGGCGCTGCGTCCGGTCGCCCCGGCCCTGCCGTTCAAGCTGGGCGACAGCGTGCGGCTGCTCGATCCCGGCCGTCCGGCCGGCGCGCGGACCGGGTCGACGCCGGTCAGCCCAACCGACGGGCGACCGGCCGTGGTCGTCAACCAGATGGTCAACCTGGGTTGGGAGTACCGCTGGCACAGCCAGCTCGCCGGCCATCGCGACCTGGGGATGAGCCGACCGCTGGTGCTGCGGGTGACGCCGCGGGCGCCCACCGGACTCACCGCCACACCCGTGCCCGGCTCGTCCACCGCCCTACCGGCGATCGCCCTGACCTGGACCGGCAACGGCGGACGCCCGCCCGCGACGAGTCACCTGCTGCAACGGGCCACCGACGGGTCCTTCGGCGGCGACGTCACCACGATCACCGTCGCGGCCACCGCGACCCGCTACACCGACGCGACGGTCACCCCCGGCGTCACCTACCACTACCGGATCCGGGCGGAGAACCAGGTGAGCTACTCGTCCTGGTCGAACAGCGTGCCCGCCTCCGTGCACCTCGCCGCGCCGGGCGGCCTGATCGCGGCGATCCCGCCCGCCGCGCCGCTGCGGGTGGGACTGCGCTGGACGAACCGCTCCTTCGCCACCGGCATCGACGTACAGCGGGCCACCAACCCGACCTTCACCAGCGGGCCGGGCACCACCGCGATCGGGGTCGGCGACAACCACCTGGACACCACGGCCGCGCCGGACACCACGTACTACTACCGGGTTCGCACCACGTACCTGGGCGCCGCCTCGGCGTGGTCGACGGTGGCCGCGGCGAGCACCCCGCCCGCGCCGAGCACCCCCGGCGAGGTGAACGCCACCGCGAGCGCGCCGGGCCCGGACACCGCCACGGTGGTGCTGGCCTGGACGGCGAACACCCCCGTCGGCCCGGGCTCCGGGTTCATCGTGCAGCGGGCGCTGGACCCGGCATTCGCCCACGAGGTGGCGACCTTCACGGTGACCGGTCGCGGCTTCACCAACACGGGCCTGGCCCGGGGTGTGACCTACCACTACCGGATCCGGTCCTTCAACGTCGTGGGCAGCTCGCCGTACACCGGTCCGATCCCGGTCACGACGCCACCGTGACGGGCGGGCGCGGCGCGAGGGGTGCGGCTCAGCGGGTGGGCGCGCGCAGGCCGGCGCCGCCGGCGCGCAGCTCGGCCAGGGCCGAGGCCACGCCGTGCAGGAGGTCGGTGGCCTCGGTGAGTCGGTCGGCGGCCGGGTGGGTGGGCTCCGGGCGGGCGTCCTCGGCGAGATAGCCGGCGGCGGCGACCACCAACCGCTCGTACGCCGCCACGCCGCTCTCCAACTGGGCGGTCAACGCGGCGTGCGCGTCGGCCAGCGGCGCCCGGGCGTCGGTCGGCGCGAGCCGCAGGGCCCGTTCGACGCTGGCCACCCGGTTGGCGAGTTCCCGCAGCGACCGGTCGGCGGCAGCGGCCTCCTGCACGGCCGGTTCGGCCAGCCCGGTGAGCCGGGGCGCCATCCCCGCCAGGGTGAGCGAGGCACGGTCCAGTCGCGCCCACTGCTGCCCGGCGGTGGTGCCACGCAGCGCGACCCGGCCGCGCACCCGGCGTACCTCGGCCAGCACGCCCGAGCCGACCGGCAGTCGCTCCACGGCGGCCACCAGCCGGGCCCGGGACCGGGCGGCGGCCTCGGCCGGGTCCAGCGCCGGGGGTGCGGGCCGGGCGGCCAGCGCCCGCAGGTCGATCCAGCGCCAGGCGGCCAACGCCAGCGCGCTGCCCGCGGCGCCGGCCCAGGCCGCGTCCGGCAGACCGAGCCCGGCGTACGGCGTCAGCACCGCCGTGGCCGCGCCGAGCCCACCGGCCAGTACGCTCCATCGCCGGGCGGACCGGCGCAGCCGACCCAGTTGACGGAAGTAGCGTGTCCGCTCGTCTGCCACCGAAAGCCCCCCTCGGACCGGTCGTTCAGCCGGCGGCGGTCGGGTCGCCGGTGCCCCGCTCGCGGGCCATGCTCGCGCGCAGCTCGTCCAGCCGAGCGGCGGCGGTCGGGTCGCTGCCCGGGCCCGCCTGCTCGGCCTGCGGCACCGCCGGGCGCTGCGCCGTGCCGCCGAGCTGCTCCCCCGCCATGCTGGAGCGGATCTGCTCCAGCCGGGCCGAACCGGCCGAGTCGATGGTCGCCTTCTGGATCTCCAGCATCCGACCCTCGACAGAGTTGCCGGCCAGCTCGGCGCGGCCCATGGCGTTGGCATACCGCCGCTCGATGCGGTCCCGCACCTCGTCCAGGGAGGGGGTGTTGGTGGGTGCGGTCAGCGACGACATCGACTCCAACGAGCGGGCCACGGTCTCCTGCATCTTGGCCTGCTCCAGCTGGCTGAGCAGCTTGGTGCGCTCGGCGAGCTTCTGCTGGAGGATCATCGAGTTGTTCTCGACGGCGCGGCGGGCCTGCGCGGCCGCGCCGAGCGCCTGGTCGTGCAGGGTCTTCAGGTCCTCGGTGGCCTGCTCGGCGGAGACCAGCTGGGTGGCCAGGGCCTGCGCGGACTGCTCGAACCGCCCCGCCTCGGCCTCGTCGCCCTTGGCGCGGGCCTGGTCGGACAGCACCAGGGCCTGCCGGGCGTTGCCCTGGAGCCGCTCGACCTCGGACATCTGCCGGGACAGCTTCATCTCCAGCTGACGCTGGTTGCCGATGACGGCGGCCGCCTGCTGGACCAGCGCCTGGTGCTGCCGCTGGGCATCCTCGATGGCCTGCTGGATCTGCACCTTCGGGTCGGCGTGCTCGTCGATCTTCGCGCCGAAGAGCGCCATCAGGTAGTTCCAGCCCTTGACGAACGGGTTCGCCATCTCCGCGGTATCCCCTCAGTAGCGTCGCTCCACCGCGGTCGGGCCGGATTGCGCCGACCGACCGCGACCCGGCCGGTCTCCATCGTCCCAGCCGAACGCCAGCGCGGCATCCGTACCGGGCGCACGACGGGCACCGTCGGCTCCTGCGGGCAACCCTACGCGGCCGGGGCCACGTCGCCCATGGGCAACGGACGCACGGTGCTCAGGCGGCGCAGACCACGTCCCGGTCGCGCTCGGTGGGCCGGACCCGCGTGCTGCGCAGCGTCGCCCGCAGCGGGGAATCCTGCCGGACCGACACCGCGACCTTGCCGTCGGAGGTGACCTGGCGGACGCCCCGGTTGGCGGCCTTGCGCACGGCGGCCGGCGCGACGGACGCGGCCTCGGCCGGCTCGTCCTGCATGCCGACGAGCACCCCGGCGGGCATCTGCTCGGCGAGCGCCACGGTGTCGCTCACCTCGCGGAGAAGTTCGGAAAGGCGGGCGCCGAGCGCGTCACAGATCGCGGCCAGCAGCTCGCTGGACGGCTCCTTGTGCCCCCGCTCGATCTCGGAGAGGTAACCGAGGCTGACATTGGCGGCGGTGGACACCTCACGCAGTGTGCGCTGCTGTCCCTGCCGGCGCGCCCGCAGTGCGTCACCGATCACCCGGCGTAGCAGGACCATCGCACCTCCCCCTGAGGGATACCTCACGCCCGGCGTCGGGCAGCCGGCTGCGGCGGACCGCGCCGGCTCCGAGCGTCGGAGCCTTCCCGCAACCGTACCCGCTGCGCGCCCCGGCGACATCCCACCCCGCCCGTCGGATCCTGTCGGGACGACTCACCGACGCCCCGCGCCGGCCGTACCCAGACCGTCCCGGACGCTTTCAGCGGCCGCTCCCGAGCCGTTCCCGGCGACTCCGGCAGCCGTCTTCCCGCCAGCGGGGATGGCCGTGTCCGTTGTCTCCAGGCCCTCGATGGCGGCCTCGTCGGAGGCGTGGATGTGTTCGGCGAGCAGCCGCAGCGCCTCGATCACGGCGGCCGAACGTACGTGGTCCCGCCCCCCGTCGAGGTCGAGTTCGCGGACCTCGACGCCGGTCGGGCCGGCGACCGCGACGTAGACCAGGCCGACGGGCTTGCCGTCCTGCGGCTCCGGGCCGGCGACCCCGGTGGTGGCGAGCCCCCAGTCCGCTCCGCAGCGCTGCCGACCGCCCTCGGCGAGCGCCGCCGCCACGTCGGGGTCGACGGGTCCGCGCTCGGCCAGCAGGTCGGGCGGCACGTCGGCGAGCGTGGCCTTCAGTTCGGTGGCGTAGACGACCAGCCCGCCCCGGTAGATCCGGCTGACCCCGGCGATCTCCACGATCGACGCGGCCAGCAGCCCGCCGGTGAGCGATTCGACGGTGGCGAGGGTCTCGTGCCGCTGCGAAAGGCTGTGCACGACAGCCGCCGCCGCGCTACCCGTCGCGTTCTCGTCCCGCTGCATGATCCCGTCCTTCCCCACCGGCCAACCCCCAACCCTCCCAGCCCAACCCCCCAGCCCAACCCCCCAGCCCAACCCCCCAGCCCAACCCCCCAGCCCAACCCCGTCGATCATGAAGTTATCGCCTCGACACGCCGGCCCGAGCCGCAACAACTTCATGATCACCGGCCTGGGAGGGCCGGCGCGGGGGTCGGGGGGGTGGGGGTTAGGGGTGGGGGCGGCGGAGGCGGAGGGCCTGGAGGATGTAGTCGAAGCCGGTTGCCACCGTGACCAGGACGGCGGCACCCATGATCCAGGGGCCGACAGCGGCGAGGGTGGCCGGCATCGGCCAGAGGTACCAGGCGATGGCCAGGATCTGCAGCGCGGTCTTGATCTTGCCGCCACGGCTGGCCGCGATCACACCGTGCCGGATCACCCAGAACCGCAGCCCGGTGATGCCCAGCTCGCGGACGAGGATCAGCGCCGTCACCCACCAGGGCAGCCGGTCGTACCAGGAGAGCAGCACCAGGGCCGCCCCGGTGAGCGCCTTGTCGGCGATCGGGTCGGCGACCTTGCCGACCGAGGTGACCAGCCCGAACCGGCGGGCGATCCAACCGTCCACCAGGTCGGTCGCCGAGGCCACCGCGAAGATCAGGCAGGCTGCCATCCGCCAGCCGGTGTGGGTCATCCCCGACACGATCACCGAGGCGGCGAAGACCGGCACCAGCACCAGCCGCAGCGCGGTCAGGGCGTTGGCCGCGTTGAGCACGGGCACCCGCGCGACCACGCGGGCCGGCGTCGACTCCGTCGCCCCGGTCACCGTCTCGCTCCGCTCGGGCCGCCGTGGCGTTCCCGACACCGCACCACCTGGCTCCCCCGCTCCGTCCGGGCCCGCCGTCACCGTGCCGCGCCGGGCGCCGCCGAGATCATCTCATCCGGCACCGCGAGCAGATCCACCCCTTCGGTGCCGGTCACCGTGGCCCGCACCAGGTCACCCGGACGCAGTGCGCTCAGGTCGACCCCGCCGTCGACCGGCGCGACCAGGGTGGTCGATCCGTCCACCTCCGGCGCCTGGTGGGCGGCCCGGCCCTCCACCACGCCGTCCACGATCGCGTCGACGAGCACCTCGACGGTCGAGCCGAGCCGGTCCTCGGCCCGCTGGGAGCAGAGCTCGTCGGCGAGCGCGCTCAGCCGGTCGTACCGCCGCTTGATGGTCGCGGCGGAGACCTTGCCAGGCAGTCCGGCGGCCTCGGTGCCGTCCTCGTCGCTGTAGTCGAACATGCCGATCGCGTCGAGCCGGGCCTCGGTCAGGAACCGGGTCAGCTCGTCGATGTCGGCGCGGGTCTCCCCGGGGAAGCCGACGATGAAGTTGCTCCGCGCGCCCGCCTCCGGCGCGAGCGCCCGGGCGCTGGCCAGCAGCTCCAGGAACCGGTCGGTGGAGCCGAAACGCCGCATCCGACGCAGCACGGGCTCGCTGGAGTGCTGGAACGACAGGTCGAAGTACGGGGCCACCCCGGGGGTACCGGCGATCGCCTCGACCAGCCCGGGCCGCGTCTCGGCCGGCTGGAGATAGCTCACCCGCACCCGGACGATGCCGGACACCGCGGCGAGCTGCGGCAGCAGCTTCTCCAGCGCGCGCGGGTCGCCCAGGTCCTTGCCGTACGAGGTGGAGTTCTCGCTGACCAGCACCAGCTCCCGTACGCCGGTCTTGGCCAGCCACTCCGCCTCGGCGAGCAGCTCGTCCGGGGTACGCGAGACGAACGCCCCACGGAACGCCGGGATGGCACAGAACGCGCAGCGCCGGTCACAGCCGCTGGCGAGCTTCAACGACGCGACCGGGCCGGTGTCCAGTCGACGGCGCAACACCTGACGCAGGTGCGCCGGGGTGTGCTCGTCGGTCTCGACGGCGGCGCGCGCCACGGTGCCGTGCCCGGGCAGGGACACGCCGCTGTCGCGGCGCTTCACCGGCGTCAGGGGCAGCAGCTCACGGCGGTCCCGCGGGGTGTGCGCGGTGACCTGTTCACCGGCGACCACGGCGTTGAGCCGGGCGGCGATGTCCGGGTAGTCGTCGAAGCTCAGCACCGCCTGTGCCTCGGGCAGACTGTCGGCCAACTCCTTGCCGTACCGCTCGGCCATGCAACCGGCGGCCACCACCTTCGCGCCCGTCCCGGCGGCGGCGAGCAGCGTCTGGATCGAATCCTGCTTGGCCTTCTCCACGAAGCCGCAGGTGTTCACGACCACGACGTCGGCGCCCTCGCCGTCGGTGCTCACCTGCCAGCCGTCGGCGTGCAGCCGGGCGGCCAGCTCCTCCGAGTCGACCTCGTTACGGGCGCAGCCCAGGGTGAGCAGGGCGACGCGACGGCCCTCGGCGTTGTCGGAAGCGGAAGGAGAGGTGGCAGACACCATCCGAGGGTACCGGGCCGCTCGCGGTAGCCCACGCGCGCGGGCACGGCGGCCGGCGGGATCACACCACGTGCGGGCGGCGGTCACCGGGTCACGGCGGTCGCCCGGGTCAGGGCGTCGAGCAGGAAGACCTCGGTACCGGCCAGGCCCGTGCAGCAGAAGACGGAGACCTGGTCCGCCGTGGTCCGGCCGGGAACCGCGCCCGCCAGGATGCCGCCCAGGTCCCGAAGCCGCCCGGCGTACGCGGGCAGGGCCGCGAGCATCGGCGGTTGGTAGTCCGCCGCCTGGGCCGGCGAATCGGTGACCAGCAGGTCGGCGGCGTCCAACAGGTCGGTGCCGAACTCGCTGCGGTCGTGCTGCTTGAAGCCGACCGTGTTGACGTGCGTGCCGGGGCTCACGTCGGCGGCGCGCAGCACCGGCGTGGGGCTCGTGGTGGCGAGCACCACGATGTCCCGGCCGCTGACGGCCGCGCCGGGGTCGGCGACCGCGCGGGCCGGCACGCCCAGTTCGGCGCGTACCCGGGTGGCGAAGGCGTCCCGGCGCGCCGTCGAACGGCTGTGCACCACCACCTCGCGCAGCGGGCGCACGGCCGCGGCGGCCCACACCTGGGTCCACGCCTGCCGCCCGGAGCCGATCACGCCGAGGGTGGCCGCGTCCGGCCGGGCCAGCGCGTCCACCGCGACGCCGCCCAGTCCACCGGTACGACGGGAGCCCAGCTCCTCGCCGACGGCGACGGCCCGCACCGCCCCGGTGTCGGCGTCGTGCAGCACGACCAGTTGCTCTCCCTGGGGGTGGCCGAACGTGTCGTACGAGCGGTAGCCGTACCACTGGCCGACCAGGTGCCCGGCGGTGAGCACCATTCGCCCGCCATCGAGCGGGGCGGCGGCCCGGGGTGGGGCGAGCAACCGCCCCTCGTACGCGGCCACCAGGGCGGCCCGCATGGCGTCGACGGTGGTGGCGGCGTCCAGGGTGGCGGCGACCTCGGGGTCGGCATAGAGCAGGGCCATGCCCGCCATAGTGCAAGTTGAAGCGAAGTAGAGGTCAATGCGTGGTGGCGTGGGTCACCGTCCAGGGCCGCCAGCCGGTGCTAGCGTCGGCCGTGGTGGCCCCGGACGCGGTGGTCACTCCGGACGAGCGGTGGGCGTAGCCGGTCAGGCCAAGACGCCCCGGCAGACTGACCCGACTCGTCCTCGTGAGGTGAACGATGGCCTGGCTCGTACTCGTGATCTCCGGGCTGCTGGAGACGGCCTGGGCCGTCGCCCTGGACCGCAGCGCCGGCTTCAGCCGGCTGCTCCCCTCGGTGGTGTTCGTGGTGGCCCTGGCGCTGAGCATGGGCGGCCTGGCGTACGCGCTGCGCGACATCCGGTCGGCACCGGCTACGCCGTCTGGGTCGGTATCGGCGCGGTGGGCACGGCGCTGGTTTCAATGGTGGCGCTCGGCGAGTCGGTGAGCCTGCCCCGGATCTTCTGCCTGTTGCTGGTGGTCGCCGGCGTGGTCGGCCTGAAGATCTTCCATTGACGATCACGCATCCCCACCACCGCCCGTCCCCGCAGCAACGCCGCCCGCATCCTCACCATCGTGGGTTTCGTGTTCGCGGTGCTCGCCCTGCTGCTCAACCCGATCATCTTCGGCGTGCTCGGCATCATCGCCGGCATCGTCGGCGCGGTCCTGGGTGACAAGCCGCTGGGCTGGTACGCCGCCGCGGCCAGCGGCGTGGCCGCGATCATCGGCCTGGTGGTCGTCGCGGCGCTGATCAACAACTGGCCCACCCCGACGTCACGGGCCCGCCGGATACCGGCGGGCCCGTCGTGTGTCCGGGGTCGCGAGTGGTCAGTCCACGTCGCCGCGCAGACCGACCAGGACGTCCTCCAGCTCGTCCGGCTTGACCAACACGTCGCGCGCCTTCGACCCCTCCGACGGCCCGACGACCCCACGGGTCTCCATGAGATCCATGAGCCGGCCCGCCTTGGCGAAACCGACCCGCAGTTTGCGCTGGAGCATCGAGGTCGAGCCGAACTGTGAGGTGACCACCAGCTCCACGGCCTGCACCAGCAGGTCGAGGTCGTCGCCGATGTCCTCGTCGATCTTCTTCTTGGTGTCCTGGGCGGGGGCCAGCACGTCCTTGCGGAACTCCGGCTCGCGCTGGTCCTTGCAGAACTTCACCACGTCGGCGATCTCTCCCTCGGTGACCCAGGCGCCCTGGATGCGGACCGGCTTCGACGCGCCCATCGGCAGGAAGAGCCCGTCACCCCGGCCGAGCAGCTTCTCCGCGCCCGGCTGGTCGAGAATGACCCGCGAGTCCGCGAGAGACGAGGTGGCGAACGCCAGCCGGGACGGCACGTTCGCCTTGATCAGACCGGTCACCACGTCGACCGAGGGCCGCTGGGTGGCCAGCACCAGGTGGATACCGGCGGCCCGCGCCAGCTGGGTGATCCGGACGACCGAGTCCTCCACGTCACGCGGCGCGACCATCATCAGGTCGGCCAGCTCGTCCACGATCACCAGCAGGTACGGGTACGGGCGCATCTCCCGCTCGCTGCCCGGCGGCGCCTTGATCTCGCCGTTGCGCACCTTGCGGTTGAAGTCGTCGATGTGCCGGACGCCGTTGGCCGCGAGGTCGTCGTAGCGCATGTCCATCTCGCGGACGACCCAGTCCAGCGAGTCGGCCGCCTTCTTGGCGTTCGTGACGATCGGCGTGACCAGGTGCGGGATGCCCTCGTAGCCGGTCATCTCGACCCGCTTCGGGTCGATCAGCAGCAGCCGCACCTCGTCCGGCGTAGCTCTGGTTAAAACGGACACAAGTAGACTATTCAGGCAGCTCGACTTGCCGGCGCCGGTCGCGCCGGCGATGAGGATGTGCGGCATCTTGGCGAGGTTGGCCACCACGTAGCCGCCCTCGATGTCCTTGCCGAGCGCCACCACCATCGGGTGGTGGTCGCTCGTCGCCGCCCGCGAACGCAGCACGTCGCCGAGGGCCACGTTCTCCGGGTCGGTGTTCGGAATCTCCACGCCGACCGCGCTCTTGCCCGGGATCGGGCTGAGGATCCGTACGTCCGGCGACTTCACCGCGTAGGCGATGTTGCGGGAGAGCTGGGTGATCCGCTCGACCTTGACGCCGTGCCCCAACTCCACCTCGTAGCGGGTGACCGTCGGACCCCGGGTGAAGCCGGTGACGGCGGCGTCCACGTCGAACTGGTCGAAGACGCCGGTCAGCGCCGCGATCACCTCGTCGTTGGCCTTGCTGCGGGTCTTCGCGGCGGCACCGGCGCTGAGCATGTTCGCCGGCGGCAGGGTGTAGTCGCCGGCCAACCCGGTCAACGCGAGCTGCTCGGCGCGGGTGGGCGCGGGCGAGTGCTCCGGCGGCTCGGCCGGCTTGCGGCTGGCCGGCACCTTCGCCGGGGCCTTGCGCGGCAGGACCATCGTCTCCTGGAGGTCCGCGCCCTCGGTGTCCTCGAAGTCGTCCGGGTCGATCGGTGGCGGCATCCGCCTCGACGGACGCTTGCGCGCGGGCCGCGCGACCGGCTCGTCGTCCTCCTCGGTGGTCTCCGGAGGCGCGACCAACCCTCCGGCGAGCAGGCCCAGCCGCTCCGGGATCTTGTTGATCGGCGTCGCCGTGACCACGAGCAGGCCGAAGAGCAGGAGCAGGACCAGCAGGGGTACGGCCACCCACGCGGTGACCGCCCGTTCCAGCAACCCGCCCACGCCGGCGCCGACCAGGCCACCGGCGAAGTCACGCTCCACGGTGTCCACCGGGTCCTGACCGATCTGGAGCAGCGCGGCGGTCGACACCAGCAGCGAACCCCACCCGATCAGCCCTCGACCCCGGTGTTCCGGATCGGCCGGCTGACGCATGAGCCGCCACGCCCCGATCATCAGCAGCACCGGCACCACGACGGAGATCGCGCCGAGGAACAGCCGGACCGTGCCGGCCAGGCGGGCGCCCACCGGACCCGCGCCGGAGAACCACAGCGCCACGGCGCTGAGCAGGGCGAGCCCGAACAGCAGCAGTCCGGCCCCGTCGCGGCGGTGCTCCGGGTCCAGGTCGCGGGCGGAGGCGGCCTGCCGGCCGGCGGCCCGCACCGCCCACCCCATCCCGTGCGCCAGCCCCATCCACAGTGCACCGACAGCGCGGCCCACGTAGACGGCGGGGCCCGGACGGGCGGGTGTGGTGCGTCGCCGTACCGGTGCCCCGGTCTTCTTCGCCGGTTGACGGGCACGGCTGTTGGTGCCACCGCGCGGCGACGCGCCGCGTCGCCGGCTCGCCTGAGAGGTACGGCCCGCCATAGAGTCACGGTAACGGTGGGGCCGGGCAGATCGCCGCTTTTCCGGGTCGTGTCCGCGCGTCGCAGCACGGACCCCGCCGCCGGTCGTGATATCCGCCTCAGAAGGGATGCCCGATGGCGTCGCCGGGAATCGAGGACGATCCGCTGGCCGGGCACCCCGGTGCGGTACGCCCGCTGACCGGCGAGCTGATCGCCGCGGTGCTCGCCGCGCGCGGCCGCCCGGTCGGCCGTGCCCCCGACGGTGACCTCGTGGGACGGTTCGACGACAACCTGATCTGGTTCCTGCGCATCGGCGCCGATGGCGAGCTGCTCCAGGTCCGCACGATGGTCGCGCCGACCTTCGGGATCGAGCGGGTGCCCGACCTGTACGCCTTCTGCAACGCGTGGAACCACGACCGGCTCTGGCCGAAGGCGTTCGTGCACGTCGACGACGCCGGCCGGGCCCGGATCCACGGTGAGGTGATCACCGACCTGGAACGTGGCGTCACACCCCACCAGCTCGACCGACTGCTCGACTGTGGCATCACGACCGGCTGCCAACTCGCCGTGGCGGTCGGTCGCCTGCCCGGCGCGGTGTCGACGTGACCGGCCGGGAGGAGACCACGGGCAGCCGTACCGACCGGGCGCACGCGCCCGCCGGCGGAGACGACGGCCGGGGTGTCGGGCAGCGCGTCCCGGCGTTGGTGTCCGCGCTCGCCGACGCCGGGGACCTGCCCGACGGGTCCGGCCGGCTGGCCGCGCTGGAACGGGTCGTCGAGCGCGCCGACGCCGCCGCGGACGCCCGGTCCGCGCTGGACGCGAGGTTCGCGCTCATCGAGGCGTACCTGCTGCACGGCGAGCGGTGGCGGATCGTCGAGCCGGTACGGCGCTGCCGGGCCGCCGCCGACCGGTGGCCCACGCTGCTCGGCGACGCGGAGACCGTACTGCTGACGCGCTACCAGCGGTACGCGGTGGAGGCGCTGCTCGGCACCCCGCGGGTGGGGCTGGACCAGACCCGACTGCTCCTGGCCGATCTGGCCGAGCGGGTGGGGACGGACGGGCTCGACGGGCCGACCGTCGCCGAACTGCGCTGCCGGATCGCCGACCACCTGGGCGACGAACCCACCGCCCGACACTTCTACCGGCAGTGGGCGGGTACGGGTGGCGGTCCGGCCGGCGGGTGCCCCGGCTGCGCCCCGGCCCGCCGCGCGGAACTGCTGGCCGGCTGGGGCGAGTGGCGGGAGGCCCGCGCCGAGCTGGAGGCGTACGACACCGACGCCCCTGCCTGCACCGACCAGCCCGAGCGGGCGCTGGTCGCCGGGATGCTGCCCCGGTTACGGCTCGGCGATCCCGAGGAGGCCGCGGCGGCGCACGTGCGGGCGTACCGGCGGCACCGGCGCGAGCGCGCCGCGTTCGGGCATCTCGCGACCCACCTGCGGTTCTGCGCGCTCGGCGGGCATCTGGAGCGCGGGCTGGCCATCCTGGCCGAGCAGCTGCCCCGACTGGACCGGCCCACCGATGACCTCGCCGCCATGGAGTTCGCCGCGGCGGGTGCGCTGGTCTGCGGGCTGGCCGACGAGACGGGGCTGGGCGACCGACGGGTGCGCCGCCCGGCGTACGGCGAGCGTCCGGCCACCGAGCTGGACGTGTCGACCCTCGGCGCGCTGCTGCTCGGCCTCGCCACCGACCTGGCCGGCAGCTTCGACGCCCGCAACGGCACGGGTCATCAGTCCGGAAGGATCGCGGCCTGGCTGGCCGAACGTCCCGCCGCGGCGGCGGTGCCGCTGCCGAGTGGCGGCGACGTCGCCGACGAGGAGGACGACGCCGAGCCCGGGCCGGACTGGGAGTCCGAGCGGGAGCTGATGGCGCTCACCGCCGACCTCATCACCGCGACGCTGGACCGGCGCGGCGACCGGTACCTGGTCGACGACGACGGCACGGTGGTCGGCCGGTGGGGCGCCGCGGTGATCCAGTTCCGGCGGGCGGGCGAGCGGGGCGAGGTGCTGCACACCCGGGCGATGGCCGACCGGCGGCTGCCGGCCGCGCGGCGGTCCGAGGCGTACGCCTTCTGCAACGCGTGGAACCACGACCGGCTGCTGCCCAAGGCGTACGCGCACGACCTCGACAGCGAGATCGTGCTCGCCGGGGACGCGGCCACCGACCTGGCGCACGGGGTCGCGCCGGCGCAGTTGCGGGTGCTGGTGGACGCCGCCATCGCCACCGGCGTCGCGTACGCGGAGGCCGTCGCCGCCCTGCCCTGACGGTACGGCGACGCCGGCCCACCCTCGCGGGGTGGACCGGCGTCAACGCGAGCTGATCAGACCTCGACGACGGTGGGCACGATCATGGGCCGCCGCCGGTACGCGTCGTTGACCCACCGCCCCACGGTCCGGCGGACGATCTGCTGGAGCTGGTGCGGGTCGGTGATGCCGTCCGAGGCGGCCCGGTTGAGCGCCTCGGTGACCAGGGGGATCACCGGGTTGAACGCCTCCGGGTCCTCGGAGAAGCCCTTCGCGGACAGCGTGGGACCGGCGACCACCTTGCCGGTGACCGAGTCGACGACGACGGTGGTGGCGATGAACCCGCCGTCACCGAGGATCCGCCGTTCGGTGAGCAGCGACTCGCTGACGTCACCGACGGCGAGGCCGTCGACGTAGACGTACCGGCTCTTCACGTGCCCGACCAGGCTGGCGCGGCCCTCGACCAGGTCGACCACGTCGCCGTCCTCGCAGATCACCACCCGGTCGGCGGCGACCCCGGACTCGATGCCCAGCCGGGCGTGCGCCCGCAGGTGACGCCACTCGCCGTGCACGGGCATCAGGTTGCTGGGCCGGACCACGTTGAGCAGGTAGAGCAGTTCGCCGGCCGGCGCGTGCCCGGAGACGTGCACCTTCGCGACGTCCTTGTGCACGACCACCGCCCCGGCGCGGGCGAGCCGGTTGATGACCCGGTAGACCGAGGTCTCGTTGCCTGGCACCAGCGAGGAGGCCAGCACCACGGTGTCCCCCGGGGCGATGGTGATGTGCCGGTGGTCGCCGCTGGCCATCCGGCCCAGGGCGCTCATCGGTTCACCCTGGGAGCCGGTGGACATCAACACGATCTGGTCCGGAGGCAGCGTGGTCGCCTCGTCGATGCTGATGACCAGGCCGGCCGGGATGTTGAGCAGGCCCAGGTCACGGGCGATGCCCATGTTGCGGACCATGGACCGGCCGATGAGGGCGACCTTGCGGCCGTGCTCGGCGGCGGAGTCGAAGACCTGCTGCACCCGGTGGACGTGCGAGGCGAACGAGGCCACGATGATCCGGCCCTTGGCCTTCGCGAAGATCGAGTCGAGGACCGGCCCGATCTCCCGCTCCGGGGTGACGAAGCCGGGGATCTCAGCGTTGGTGGAGTCGGAGAGCAGCAGGTCGACGCCCTCGGCGCCGAGCCGCGCGAAACCGGCCAGGTCGGTGATCCGGCCGTCCAGCGGGAGCTGGTCCATCTTGAAGTCGCCGGTGTGCAGCACCAGGCCGGCCGGGGTGCGGATGGCCACCGCGAGCGCGTCCGGGATGGAGTGGTTGACCGCGAAGAACTCGCACTCGAACGGCCCGAGCCGCTCGCGGCCGCCCTCGCGCACGGTCAGCGTGTACGGCTGGATCCGCCGCTCGGCCAGCTTCGCCTCGACCAGGGCGAGGGTGAACTGCGAGCCGACCAGCGGGATGTCGGGTTTGTGGGCCAGCAGGTACGGCACCGCGCCGATGTGGTCCTCGTGGCCATGGGTCAGCACGATCGCCTGTACGTCGGCCAGCCGGTCCAGGATCGGGCCGAAGTCGGGCAGGATCAGGTCCACGCCCGGCTGCTCGACGTCGGGGAAGAGCACCCCGCAGTCGACGATCAGCAATTTGCCGTCGTACTCGAAGACGGTCATGTTCCGACCGATGGCGCCGAGCCCGCCGAGCGGGATGATCCGCAGGCCACCTTCTGGCAGCGGCGGGGGCAGTTCCGCCTCGATGTGCGCCTCGGTCACGCGTCCACCTCATTCTGCGACGCCGTCACTCGGCGTCCATCGTGTCGTTCGATCATTCGGGTAGCTCCAGGCCCGCTGCCGCGAAGTCCGCGCGCAGCTGGGCGATCTCGTCGTTGGTGGCGTCCACGAGCGGGGGTCGCACCGGACCGGCCGGCAGGCCCAGCGATGCCAGACCGGCCTTCACCAGGATGGTGCCCTGCGTGCGGAAGATGCCGGTGAACAGCGGCAGCAGCCGCCGGTGCAGGGCCAGCGCGGTGGGCATGTCCCCCGCGTCGTACGCCTCGATCATCTGTGCGGTCAGCGCCCCGGTGAAGTGCGTGGAGGTGCCGACCACGCCCACGCATCCGACGGCCAACGCCGGCAGAGTGAGCGCGTCCTCGCCGCTGTAGTAGGCGAGGCCGGTCCGGCTGGTCACCCAGCTGGTGGCGATCAGGTCGCCCTTGGCGTCCTTGACCGCGACGATGCGGCCATGGTCGGCGAGCCGGACCATAGTCTCGGTGTCGATCGGCACGCCGGAGCGGTGCGGGATGTCGTACAGCATCACCGGCAGTCCGCTGGCGTCGGCCACGGCGGTGAAGTGCCGCAGCAGACCGCTCTGCGGCGGCTTGTTGTAGTACGGCGTGACCACCAGCAGACCGTGCGCGCCGGCCTTCTCGGCGGCGGCCGCCAGCTCGATGGTGTGCCGGGTGTCGTTGGTGCCGACACCGGCCACGACCCGGGCCCGGTCACCGACGGCCTCGACCACGGCCCGGATCAGGCGTTCCTTCTCCGCGTCGGTGGTGGTCGGCGACTCCCCGGTGGTGCCGTTGACCACCAGCGCGTCGTTGCCCTGTTCGTCGACCAGGTAGCTCGCCAGCCGGGCGGCGCCGTCGAGGTCGAGTGAGCCGTCGGGGGTGAACGGGCTCACCATGGCCGTGAGCACCCGCCCGAAGGGGCGGGACACCGGTCGGGCCGCGGCGTCGGGGTGGTCCTGCGTCATACCCTCCAACCTAGCGGACGACCAGCCGGAGCCCGCCGGGGAAGGGCTCAGGACGCCTCGTGCGGGCTGGCCGCCACCTCGGTGCCGTCCGGCAGGGTGGTGATCACGAAGTCGGCGAAGACGTTCGGGGCGACCCCCTGGAGCTGACGCAGACACTCCACGGCCAGCTCGCGGATCTCCACGTCGGCGTGCTCGGTGGCCCGCATCGCGACGAAGTGCCGCCAGGCCCGGTAGTTGCCGGAGACCACGATCCGGGTCTCGGTGGCGTTCGGCAGCACCGCCCGGGCCGCCTGCCGGGCCTGCTTGCGGCGCAGCGTCGGGTTCGGCTCGTCGGAGAAGCGCTGCTCCAGACCCTCCAACAGCTCCGTGTACGCCCGCACGCTCGCCTCGGCGGCCTCCACGAACTTCTTGTGCAGCTCCGGGTCGTCGGCGATGACCGCCGGCTCGACCATGGCCGCGTCCCGCTCGGGGACGTACCGCTGCGAGAGCTGGGAGTACGAGAAGTGCCGGTGCCGGATCAACTCGTGCGTGAAGGAGCGGGACACCCCGGTGAAGTAGAAGCTGACCGAGCCGTGCTCCAGCACGCTCAGGTGGCCCACCTCGAGGATGTGCGCCAGGTAGCCGGCGTTGGTGGCCGTGGCCGGGTTCGGCTTCTTCCAGGACTGGTAGCAGGCCCGCCCGGCGAACTCGGCGAGCGCCTGGCCGCCCTCGGCGTCGGTCGACCACGGCACGTCGTCCGGGGCCGCGAACTGGGTCCACGCGATCAACTTGACCTGGGGCTGCACCATGTCCGGCATGCCTGGGACTGTAGTAGGGCGGTGCCCACCGGCCCAACTCAGGCACGTCCCTGCAATGTCGATCACTCAGCCAGTGGCGAGGCCGCCCGACGACCACCGTGCAGGCCGCTTCCGCGCACCCTAGCCGCCGGGCGGGAACAGCCCGCCCCGCCAACACCCACGCACCAGCACAGCGCAGCCCGTACCGTTGACGTCCTTCGGAGCTGAATCGTTTGCGACATCCGCCTTGGCGTAACTCTGCCCAGCCGACGAGCAGGCCCCTGCACCCCTGCACCCCTGCACCCCTGCACCCAATGACCGCTTCATCCCACCAGATTGCGCAACATCAGGTTCTGTGGATCGAGCAGGTCCGCCAAGGCCGCGAGTAGCCCGGGAGCATGAGCCGGCACCGACACCCCGGCCGATGCCGCCGAGAACGATGGGATCAGCGATGACGGCAACCCAGGCATAATCCACTTCCAAGAGATGACAAGGCCTCGACAACCTCGATGATCTTCAGAAGCAGTCATGGCCGCGCTGCAATCCCCTACCCAGGCGCGTCTACATCAACCAACTGACGCCGGACACGCGCCACGACTTGACCGGGCCTGGTTCACCGCCGCAGGCCGCTATTCGGACTTGGCGGCCGGTTGTAGGACCCGCCGGCAGACGAACCGGGGCCGACCCTTTGGTCGGAGTAGTTCAAGCTCATCGCTTGTGCTGCGGAACTTACCGGTTGCATCCCCGCGTACCGTTCAAGTCCGCCCACCTGCGTGGCCCCTGCACCCGTACTCGCTAACGAAATTCCCGGGTCCACACGCCTAGTCGCCGTGTCTATGCGTGCTTGCTCTTCAGGCGTGAACGCCGCAACGCCACCCCTCCCGTGAACCCACTGATATAGCGGCGACTGGTCGATGCTGTTTTGCATTGGGTAAACGACATAAGATAAAGAGTTTCGCATTTCGTAAGCGGCATAAGATAAAGCGTACCCATCCCGATTCGCATCCGCCCACTTCAGAGCATGGGCCTTGCACTCCTCTGGCGAATAGAAATCATTGGCGGTATACGCTTTTGCCGTGGCTATGCGCGCCCGCTCTCGACGCGTGAACGCAACGCCCGCCTCCCCGGCAATCCAATTATATAGCGCAGTCCGGTTGATGTTATTATCGTCTGCATACCAGCGATAAGAGCAGGAAGGCCCGCCCTGACTCTTATCCGCCCAATTCAAAACATGAGCCTTGCACTCCTCTGGCAAATAAGCCTTTTGAGCGAACCTACCCATCGCAGCGGTTACGCGATCCCGCTCTCCACGCCCGAACACCGGATTGAGGTGACTACCGCGAACCCAATTAGCTAGTTCCGCCGCGTCGATGTCCCATCTAGCTGCGTACTGCTCAAAAGTTACGAAGGGGCGGCCGTGCTCATTCTCATCCGCCCACCCCAGAACATGGGCCCTCTTGAGTTGATTGTGAGCGACAAGTCGTTCCGCGCGCCTGCGTTGAGCGGGAGTGGGAGTGGGAGCGGGAGCGGGAGCGGGAGCGGGAGCGGGAGCGGGAGCGGGAGCGGGAGCGGGAGCGGGAGCGGGAGCGGGAG
>NZ_JBNCKS010000015.1:0-87227 GCF_049841635.1 Micromonospora sp. DT44
CCAGGCCACCACCAGTATCAACATCATCAGCCCGGACCCTTGACGACCACACCCACCGCCTAACTGAACGGCGTTGCATCTAGCCGACCTTCGCGCCAGTACATACACGCCAACCGTCTCTGTCCTGGACATCGAACCGCCAAGTGTCAGCCAGACTCTGTTGAATCCCATCGATCGATGCACTACGGCGGATTACAGCGACGACCGAGGCATTACTCGAATTAATCTTCGCGACGCTGACACCTTCAATGTTGATCGAAAATGAAACGCCAAGTTCTTGCTCACGTCGGACTGCTTGCGCATTGAACTCATCCAGAGCCGGGACCGACCCATCACAAGTAAATAACTTGGCTCTGTTGGGGTCGCGAGACACAAGCGCTGCCTGCAGATAGTTGACGACGACCACGTCGGGGGCGCTGCGGTCCGGGGCAGCGGCGCGGTTGTAGAGCACGAAACCTGTCGCCACCCCACCGAGCAGGAGCAGTGCGAGCACACCACCCACAACGATGAGCACGGTGCGCAGCCGGCGGCGTCGTGGCTGTGGTGCCGGCGTTGGCGGGGCCGGCGGCAGCTGTTCGGACGGAGTCCGCTGGGCCGGTACGCGGGAGACCTGGGAACCGGCGGGGGGCTGCACTGATTCCACCTCCTGACGTTAACGGCTGGACGGCCCGGAGCCAATGCCTCAGATCCAGCGGATCGTGACGGACCACTCCCCACCGGTGACATCCGCGACAACACCGGCGCACCGCCGCAGTACCTCCCAGGGGTGGGGCTCTGGCTGGGATACCGTCACTGCTCGGGGAGGGGTTGCCGACCTCGGTGAGGGGGTGGACACGGTGGCCGGTCCGAAGGCACGCACGAACCGCGCCGCGGCGCTGCACCGCCGGGCTGCCGCTGTCGTCACCGCCGCCGCCGGAATCCTCGACGAGGTACGCCCGGCCCCTGCGGATCAGCGCCGCCAGTACGAGTTGGCCGAGCGGCTTCAGCTGGTTGCCGCGCGGCTGGCCCCGGGCTGGTCGGGAGCCGCTCTGGATTCACTCGACGTGGGCTCTCCGGCGGGTGACGGCCCACCGCCGTTCGTGCGGGTCGGCACGGCGGCGCCCTTGGACGACGCCCGGTTCCCCGCTCTGGTGCCGCTGGTTCGTACGGGCCATCTGAGCGTGGATGCCGACGGGCGGGAGCCTCGGGTGGCGGGGCTGCTGCGGGCCGTGGTGCTGCGGCTGCTGGGCGCCGCGCCCGCGGGCGCGCTGCTGGTTCGCGCCGTGGATGCCACGGGTGCCGTGCTGACGCCGTTCGGCGCGCTGGCCGACGCGGGGCTGCTGCCCCCGCCAGCGGTGGACGTGGCGGGTCTGCGCGCGGTGTTGACGGAGGCGGAGCAGTGGGTGACGCCGGGAGCGAGCGGACGGCGTCGGCACGACCGTACGCTGCTGCTGGTGGTCGCCGCGCTGCCGGAGTTGACCGGCCCGACCGATCTGGCGCGGATCGAGGCGCTGGCCGAGCAGGGACCGGCGGCGGGGCTGCACCTGGTGGTGGCGGGGTGGCCGCCGCCCGGCCCGTACGCGTCCCGGGATCCGTTGCCCCGGGCCACCTCGCTGGTGTTGCGCAACGCGTACGCGCTGCTCGGCGACCCGCCGGGCGCATCGTTCGCGAGCCCCGGGGCCGAGGCGCCGGGTGGGATGAACTCGCCGATCTTCGTGGAGACGGACCCACCAGCGGATCTCGTCGACGCGGTCTGTCGGCGGCTCGCCGCCCAGGTGGAGGCGGGCTCCCGGTTGGCGTTGGCGGATCTGTTGCCGGAGACGGGTGACAGCCTGTGGACGGCGGATTCCTCGGACAGCCTCACCACGATGGTGGGTGATGCGGGCGGTCGGCCGGTGCCGCTGGGCTTCACGGAGCTGACGCCGCACTGGCTGGTGAGTGGCCGGTCCGGCGCGGGTCGTGCCGCGTTCCTGACCACCGCCCTGCTGGGGCTGGCCGCCCGGTACGGCCCGGACGATCTGGCGCTCTACCTGGCCGACCTGGGCGACGGCGAGTCGTTCGTGGAGTTCCTGCAGACCGAGCGGGACCGCTCCTGGGTTCCGCACGTGCGGGCGGCGGCCATGGCTGCCGACCGGGAGTATGTCCGGGACCTGTTCGACCAGCTGACGGCCGAGGTGCAGCGCCGCGCGGAGGCGGCGGAGCGGGCCGGCGGGCAGCGCTTCGCGGAGCTGCGCCAGCACCGTCCGCTGCCTCGCATCGTCTGTGTCGTGGACAATGTGCCGCTGCTCTTCGCCGAGCGGGATCGGCTGGCCACCGAGCTGGCCGCGCAGGTGGACGCGTTGGCCCGGTCCGGTCGGGCGTACGGCGTGCACCTGGTGCTGGCCGGCGCGGGTGAGCTGGGGTTGAGTGCCCGCACGGATGCCGGGCACCGGGATTCGGCGCTCGGGCAGTTTCCGGTACGGGTGGCGTTGCCGGGCGGCGGCCCGGTG
Organism: Micromonospora sp. DT44; assembly: GCF_049841635.1. Classification (NCBI taxonomy): domain Bacteria; kingdom Bacillati; phylum Actinomycetota; class Actinomycetes; order Micromonosporales; family Micromonosporaceae; genus Micromonospora; species Micromonospora sp. DT44. The sequence goes on from NZ_JBNCKS010000015.1 coordinate 2,469, forward strand.
TTGGAGCCGACAAACGATTCGGCCGCCGGTCTGCCGGTGGGCAGCGCGGTGGTGAACACCGCCGGAGGGTTGGGCGGCCCGCGTGGCGCGATCCGTGGTCACGAGCGGTTGATCCGCCACCCCGATCCGCTCGACGATCCGGCGGTGGTCGAACGGCTGCGGCACGAGCTGTGGGCGGCCCGACCGCCGGAGGCGGTGCCGCCCGTGGTGTTCGCCGGGTACGCCCGTCCGCTGCTGGGCAACGATCCGCGTCACCGGGCGGCCCTGGCGGGGCGGGCCGGTGGCCCGGCGGCCCTGCTCGGTCGGGCGGTGGACGTGGCCCGTACGACGGTCGCCGTACCGATGGGGCCTGCTCCTGGACGTAACCTCGCGGTGCTGGGCTCGGGCGCGGCGGCGGGTGGCCTGCTGGCGACGGCGGCCCGGAGCACCGCGAGCCACCACGCGGCGGGCACCGCCCGGTTCCTGGTGGCCGCGCCCGACCAGGGGGCTCGCCCGCTGGCGGAGGCGTTGACGGCCGAGCTGGCGGCCCGTCATCCGGCCCGACTGGTGGACCTGCCGACGCTGTTGGCGGACGCCGACGACGAGCTGCCGACGTACCTGGTGGTCTTCGGGTTGGATCGGCCCGGGTCCCGGGATCTGCCGGCGGATCGGTTGCGGGCGCTGCTGCGGGACGGGCCACCGGCGGGCCGGCACCTGCTGGGTTGGTGGCGGGCGGTGCCGCCATTCGCCGCGCTGCTGGAGCCGGACGGCGAGGTCGACAAACTGGCCGCCGTCGTGGCGCTGGACGTGCCGGCCGCGCAGCTCGCCGCCGTGTTCGGCAGGCCGGTCCAGTGGCGGGCGCGCCCGGATCGGGCGGCGCTGTGGGATGGTCCCGACGAGCGGGGCACGATCCTGGTGCCGTTCGCGGACGAGGCAGGGCGCGCGGACGAGGCGGGGCGACCGGACGAGGCGGAGCGCGCGGACGAGGCGGGGCGCGCGGACGAGGCGGGGCGCGCGGACGAGGCAGGGCGACCGGACGAGATGGGACGCGCGGGCGATGCGGGCCGAGCCGGCGATGCGTAGAGAGGGTGCCGAGGTGAGGGCGACGGCGACCGGTCCGGGTCCGCAGCGGACCGCCGGTCCGGACGCTGGCACGGCACCTGTCGACGGCTGGGCCGAGTACCTGGCGGCGGCCCGTCAGCTCGATGCGGTTCGTCGCAGCGCGGCGACCGCCGCCGGTGAGCAGGCCCGCTCGGCGGAAGCAGCCCGGGAGGAGCTGACGGTGGTGCGCGCCGGGCTCGCCACCCAGCAGGAGCGGTTGCGGGAGCGGGGCGTACCGGCGATCTCGCTGGTGCCGTCGCCACCGGAGCTGACGGAGGCCGCCCGGTCGATGGCCGGCGGCCCGGCTGCCGTCCTGGCGGCGCTGCGGACCGCACGGGGTCGGGCCGAGGCGGCGGATGCGGCGTTGGCCGCGCGCCGCGGCCTCCGACCGACCTCCTGGCCCGCGCGGGCCCGAAACCTCCTGGTGTACGGGCCGCTGGCGCTGCTGGCGCCGCTGATCCAGATCATCGTGTACGCGACGACCGGGTCAGGCCCGGCCAGCGTGATGGCCCTGGTCGGCGGGCTGCCGATGCCGGCGGCCGCCTTCGCCGTCGGCTGGGTGTGTGTCGGCCGGGTGTTCCGTGCCGCCCCCGACGACCAGGTGGACCGTACGGTGCGCTTCGGTGTGCTGGTCTGCCTGGTGCCGGCGGTCCTGGTCACGACCGGTCTGCTGCTGGCTCTGCTGGCCGGCTGACCCACCGGCTACCCAGCCGGCGGTCGCGCGGGTGGGTCAGCGGGGAAGGATCAGGGCCATCGCCTCGGCCCGCGACTTCGAGTCCGTCTGCAGGATGCCCCGCACCGCCGACGTGATGGTCTTGGCACCGGACTTCTGGATGCCGCGCATCGCCATGCACATGTGCTCGCATTCCAGCACGACGACGACGCCGCGCGGGGCGAGCTTGCTCATCAGCAGGTCGGCCACCTGCGAGGTGAGCCGCTCCTGCACCTGAGGTCGGCGGGCGAACACCTCGACGAGGCGGGCCAGCTTGGACAGGCCGGTGATCCGTCCGTCCGGGCCGGGGATGTAGCCGATGTTCGCGCTGCCCCGGAACGGCAGCAGGTGGTGCTCGCAGAGGCTCATCACGTCGATGTCGCGGACGATCACCAGCTCTTCGTGGTTGGCCTCGAAGGTGGTGCTGAGCACCTGTGCCGGGTCGACGCGCAGGCCAGCGAAGAGTTCGGCGTACGCGCGGGCGACCCGGGCCGGGGTCTGTTGGAGGCCGTCCCGGTCCGGGTCCTCGCCGACCGCGATCAGGATCTCGCGGACAGCTCTCTCGATCCGGCCGAGGTCGACCGCGTCCTCGACGGGACGGCCGGTCAGCTTGCCGCTGATCAACCGGGCGGCGACGTAGTCCAGCTCGTCGTCCCCGTCGGGTTCGGTCGCGGAAACGGCCAGCTCCCGGTGGGGGGAGCTGGCCGTCGGGTCGTTGCTCAGTGCGTGCCGTCCGAGTTGTTGCTGGACGACGATCCGCCTCCGACGGACGCCTGCGCGCCGTCGGCCTCGGCCTGCGCCTTGAGCTTGTCCTTCTCCGCTGGGGTGAGCACGGGCGGCTCGGTAGACGGCATGCGCTTGCCGAAGCCGTTGTACGGGGCGAGCGGCGGGCGCTTGACCACCCGGGAGCAGATCCGCGCCATGTCGGCGGTGGAGAGAGTTTCCTTCTCCATCAGCTCGAGCACGATGTTGTCCAGGACGTCCCGGTATTCCACCAGGATCTCCCACGCCTCGTCGTGCGCCAGCTCGACAAGTGCCCGCATCTCGCCGTCGATCTCGGCGGCCACCGAGTCCGAGTAGTCCCGCTCGTGGCCCATGTTGCGGCCGAGGAACGGCTCGTCCCCGCTGGTGCCGTACTTGATCGCGCCGAGCTTGGAGCTCATGCCGTACTGGGTGATCATCGCGCGGGCCAACTGGGTGGCCTTCTCGATGTCGTTGCCGGCACCGGTGGTCGGCTCGTGGAAGACAAGCTCCTCGGCGGCCCGGCCGCCCAGCGCGTACGCCAGGGTGTCGATCATCTCGGCGCGGGTCTGGGTGTACTTGTCCTCGGTCGGCAGCACCAGGGTGTGGCCCAGCGAGCGGCCACGGGACAGGATCGTCACCTTGTGCACCGGCGCGGCGTGCGGCAGCGCCCAGGCGACCAACGCGTGGCCACCCTCGTGATACGCGGTGATCTTCTTTTCCTGGTCGCTCATCACGCGGGTCCGCCGCTGCGGACCGGCGACCACCCGGTCGATCGACTCTTCCAGCGAGTCGTTGGAGATCGCGCGCTGCTCCTTACGAGCGGTGAGCAGGGCCGACTCGTTGATCACGTTGGCCAGGTCGGCGCCGCTGAAGCCCGGCGTGCGGCGGGCCACCGCGTCGAGGTCGACGTCGGGCGTGAACGGCTTGCCCTTGGCGTGCACCCGAAGGATGGCCTTGCGGCCCTCCATGTCGGGGGCGTCCACCGGGATCTGCCGGTCGAACCGGCCCGGGCGCAGCAGCGCCGGGTCGAGGATGTCCGGCCGGTTGGTGGCCGCGATCAGGATGACCCCGCCCTTGGTGTCGAAGCCGTCCATCTCGACGAGCAGCTGGTTGAGCGTCTGCTCCCGCTCGTCGTGGCCGCCGCCCATGCCGGCGCCGCGGTGGCGGCCGACGGCGTCGATCTCGTCGACGAAGACGATCGCCGGGGCGTTCGTCTTGGCCTGCTCGAACAGGTCACGGACCCGGCTGGCGCCGACGCCGACGAACATCTCCACGAAGTCCGAGCCGGAGATGGAGTAGAAGGGCACTCCGGCCTCGCCGGCGACCGCGCGGGCCAGCAGCGTCTTACCCGTTCCGGGCGGGCCGAACAGCAGCACGCCCTTCGGGATCTTGGCGCCCAGGGCCTGGTACTTGGCCGGGTTCTGCAGGAAGTCCTTGATCTCGTACAGCTCTTCGACGGCCTCCTCGGCACCCGCGACGTCCGCGAAGGTCGTCTTCGGGGTGTCCTTGGTGATCATCTTCGCCTTGGACTTGCCGAAGTTGAGCACCCGGGAGCCGCCGCCCTGCATCTGCGACATGAAGAACAGCAGCAGGAGGACGAGCAGCGCGATCGGCAGCAGGTTGACCAGCAGGCTCACCCAGATGCTGTCCGAGGAGACCTTGGCGTCGGCCGGGCCGGTGACCCGGTTGGCCGCCTTGGCCGCGAGCACCTCGTTCCAGACCTCGTCGCCCACCTGGTACGGGAACTGGGCTTCGATCCGGTCGGTGGTGGTCTCACCGAACTTGGTCTTGTTCTTCAGGTCGAGCTGGAGCGTCTGCTCCTTGTCCTGGAAGATGACCTTGTTGATCTGTGCGGTGTGGAGCTGGTCGAGCGCAACGGAAGTGTCCACGCGGTGGTAGCTGGGACCAGCGGTGAACAGCTGACTGAGCACAACGGCGCCGAGGATGACCAGGATGATCCAGACCACCGGTCGGCGGAAGAAACGCGTACGTTCCATACTGTTGTCGAGCGCCGGAGCGCCCGCATCCTCCTGATCGACGTCCTGACCGTCTGATGGTGTCGCCGCGGTGAGCGGCGGCCGGAGCCGCCGTGCGGGCCGGCCTCGACCCCGAGGCACCGAAACTGCCGCGCCGCGGTCATTCGACGGTACACCGTGTACGCGAGGAGTGAGCTTGCGAGCCCCGCAGTCGTACACAATCACAGCGGTGTACGCGAGGAGTGAGCTGGTGAGCCCCGCAGTCGTGCACCGTCGAATCGGGTCCGGGAAGGAACCGGCGTGGCGGGGAGTCCGGCCCGGCCACCCGAACGCCCGGTCACGCGGTCGAGGGGTCGGACGAGGAGTTACCTCCACGCCACCGGGGTCCACCGTAACCGCAAGAGCTGAGAGCCCGCTGAATGTCTGCTTGACGAACGCCGATACGAATCGCCCTCATCCGGGTCGGCGGCGGCCGGCGTCCGGGTTCAGGAGCGGGCGTAGACCTCGGGCTTGAGCACCCCGACGTAGGGCAGTTCCCGGTAGCGCTCGCCGAAGTCGAGGCCGTAGCCGACCACGAACTCGGTGGGGATGTCGAAGCCGACGTACTTCACCGGCACCGGCACCTTGACCGCGTCCGGCTTACGGAAGAGCGCCACCACCTCGACGCTCGCCGCCGAGCGCGACTCCAGGTAGCGCAGCAGCCAGGAGAGCGTCAGACCGGAGTCGACGATGTCCTCGACGACCACGACGTGCCGACCGGCGATGTCGCGGTCGAGGTCCTTGAGGATGCGGACCACCCCGGAGGAGGTCGTGCCCTGGCCGTACGAGGAGATGGCCATGAAGTCGAGTTCGGCCGGGGGGCCGCTGCGACCCAGAGCCCGGGCGAAGTCCGCCATGAACATCACCGCACCCTTGAGCACGCAGACCAGCAGCAGTCCGTCGCTCACGTGGGCGTAGTCGGCGGAGACCTGCTTGGCCAGCTCCGCTGTCTTCTCGCGGATCTGCGCCTCGGAGATGATCACGTGGTCGATGTCGGCGTCGTACCAGGAGCCGTCAGCCATGACTCCTAGCCTGCCGTACGTCGGATGGCCTCCGTCGGCGGGGCCGCACCTTTCGGCACGGTCCCGCCCAGGATTTTTACCGCGAAGGGTGCTAAAAGCATCAGCTGGTACGGGACCGCCAGCGGCGGCCGTCCTCGCTGGGCTTCCAGTCGGCCGAGTCGTGGCTGTCCACGGTGAGGTTGGCCGCCGAGGCGGCGACGAGCAGAACGAGGAACAGGAGGAAGAACAGGAACTCCATGGCGGCGCTCACTTTCGCATGATTGCTATCGGTTTCGCCGCCGGTGCGCACCGGACTGAGACCAGTCTGTGCCGACGCGCACCGCCCGGACAGTGGCAGAGATGCCATTGGTCATCGATTTACTGCCACCTCTCGGGTTACCCTCGTCACATGCTCCGATCCGTCGCCGTCCTCGCCCTGGACCAGGTCGCTCCCTTCGAGCTCGGGGTGCTCGCGGAGGTCTTCGGCACCGACCGGACGGCCGACGGCTTCCCCGCGTACCGCTTCGACGTGTGCAGTCCCGACGGCGCCGCCGTGCGCACCTCGGCGGGCTTTCACCTCACGCCGAACGCCGACCTGGCCCCGCTCGAGGAGGCCGATCTGGTGGCCGTTCCGGCACATGGCCAGGGCACTGTCGTACCCGACTGTGTGCTCGACGCGTTGCGCCGCGCCGACGCGCGCGGGGCCCACCTCATCAGCGTCTGCTCCGGGGCCTTCCTGCTCGGCGAGGCCGGACTGCTCGACGACCGGGAGTGCACCACCCACTGGCGGTACGTGGACGAGCTGCAACGCCGGCATCCCCGCGCCCGGGTGCGGTGCAACTCCCTGTACGTCCAGGACGGTCGGCTGCTCACCAGCGCCGGCACCGCGGCCGGTATCGACGCCTGTCTGCACCTGGTCCGCCAGGTGCACGGCTCGGCCACCGCGACCCGGCTGGCCCGGCGGATGGTGGTTCCGCCGCACCGCGACGGCGGCCAGTCGCAGTACGTCGAGGCGCCGATCCCGAAGGCCCCCGAGGCGCCCACCCTGGAACCGGTGCTGGAGTGGCTGATGGGGCACCTGGACCGGACGATCACGGTGGAGGAGTTGGCCGCCCGCGCCGGCATGGCCCCCCGGACGTTCGCCCGGCGGTTCCGGGCCGAGACCGGCACCACCCCGCACGACTGGCTCACCAACCAGCGGGTGCTGCTCGCCCGACGACTGCTCGAGGAGACGCCGCTGAGCGTGGAGGCCGTCGCCGACCAGGCCGGTTTCGGTGACGCCGCGGCGCTGCGCCACCACTTCAGCCGCCGGGTCGGCGCCACCCCGCACAGCTACCGGACGACCTTCCGGGACCGGACCGACGGCGCGGCGGCCCTCAGCCCGAGGTGAGGACCGCCAGTCGGTCGCCCCGACGGAGTACGCGAATGCCCCCGGGCAGGTCGGTCGGACCCTGACCGTGCCAGTCGGTGACCAGGGCGTCCAGTGCCCCGACGTGCCGGTGCGACAGCGCGCCCCCGACCGCGCCCAACTCAAGGGCCCAGGCGTGCAGCACCCGACCGCGTACGGCGGCGGTCAGGCCGGCCAACTCCGCCACCGCGAGCCCACCGGCGGGATGCCGGGATGTCACCAGCGCCATCGCCGCGATCTCGTCGAGGGCGGTGTTGTCCGCCGCCACCAGCCGGGCGGTACGCGCCAGGTTGGCCACCACACCCGGCCCGAGCGCCCGTACCAACGCCGGCAGCACATCGGCCCGGACCCGGGAGCGGGCGTACGAGGGGTCGGTGTTGTGCGGGTCCTGCCAGGGGCGGAGCCCGAGGACGGCACAGGCGACGCGGGTCTGCTCCCGGCCGATCTCGAGCAGCGGACGCAGCAGCGGCACCCCGGCCAGCTCCCGCCGATCGGGCATCCCGGCCAGCCCGCGCGGGCCGGCGCCCCGGGCGAGCGCGAGCAGCACCGTCTCCGCCTGGTCGTCGCGCGTGTGGCCGGTGAGCACCGCGACCGCCCCGTGCTGCCGTGCGGCCTCGGCCAACGCCTCGTAGCGGGCCTGGCGGGCCGCCGCCTCCGGCCCGCCCGGACGGCCGGCCACGTCCACCCGCACCGCCACGACCGGCGCGAACCCGGCCTCCCGGGCCCAGGCGGCCACCGCCTCCGCGCGCCGTGCCGAACCGTCCTGCAGGCCGTGGTCCACGGTCACCAGGCCGGCGGGAAGACCCAGCCGGGGCGCCACGAACACGGTCGCCGCCGCCAGGGCCAACGAGTCGGCCCCACCGGAGCAGGCGACCAGCACCGGCCCGCCGGACGGCAGGTGGGTCAGCGCGCGACGGACCGCCACCCGGATCGCGGCCACCGGTGGGGCGAGCGCGGCCACCGGCGGACGGTCAGCCGGCGAACGGAACGGTGCCGGCCGGGCCGTGCACGCGCGCCACCCAGGCGTCCGGGTCGCCCAGCTCCGACAGCCGGGGCAGGGTGAGCGGTGAGTTGAAGATCTGGTTGAAGCCGTCCATGCCGACGCGCTCGACCACGCCGTGCACGAACTTGCGACCCTCGGCGTACTGGCGCATCTTGACGTCCACCCCGAGCAGCCGCCGGATCGCCTTCTCCAACGGGTTGCCCGCCTCACGGCGACGGTTGAACGAGGCCCGGATCCGCTCCACGCTCGGGATCACCTGCGGGCCGACGCCGTCCATCACGAACTCGGCGTGCCCCTCCAACAGGGTCATCAGCGCGGTGAGGCGGTCGAGGACGGCCCGCTGCGCCGGGGTCTGCACGATGTCCAGCACGCTCGTCCGGCTCTCCGGGTCGCGGACCGCCTCGGACAGCGTCGCGACACCGCGCCGCAGCCGCTCGACGAGATGTTCGCCGCCGGCGGACGAGGCGTCCACGAACGCCTGGACCTCGCCGAGGAAATAGGCCCGCATCCAGGGCACGGCGGTGAACTGGGTGCGGTGGGTGACCTCGTGCAGGCAGACCCACAGCCGGAAGTCCCGGGAGTCGGCTTCGAGCTTGCGCTCCAACTCGACGATGTTGGGCGCCACCAGGAGCAGCTGCCCCGGGTCGGCGGAGAAGACCTCGTACTGGCCGAGGACCCGGCCGGACAGGTAGGCCAGGACGGTGCCGGCCTGCACCCCGGTCAGCCGCGACCCGATCGCCCCGGTGAGCGCGCCGGGCTGCTTGTCGCCGGACAGCCGGCTGACCAGTGGGGTGATCACCTCACGCAGCCCGGCGATGTTGGTGGCCGCCCAGTCCCGCCGGTCGACCACCCGCACCGGCGGGTGCGCCACCTGCGCCCGCAGGCCGGTGTAGTCGGCCACGTGCCCGGCGGCCTCGTCGGTCAGCCGACGCAGGTCGCCGACGACGTCGGTGGCCTCGGTGTACGACACCCGGGGGCCCGACTTGCTCAACGCCCCCGCGGTGGCGGCGGCCAGATCCCAGTCCACGAACTGCGCCATGAACCCACCGTACCCGCGTCGCGACACCCCGGCCCGGGCTCGCGTCGGCGATCGACGCCGGTCGCGGCCCCGCAGGCCGACCCGGACCGGGCCCCGGAGCTGGTCAGCGGCTGCCGGAGCCCGCCCGTGCGGACGGTCAGCGGCAGCCGCAGCCGGCCAGTGCGGAGGCGATGCGGTCCAGCGCCGGTTGGGCGGTATCCGTCCCGCCGGGCACCTTGTCGGTGAGCACCGCGAAGGTGAGCAGCCGGCCGTCGGCCGTGGTGACCAGGCCCGCGATGGCGTGCACGCCGGTCAGGGTGCCGGTCTTCGCGCGTACGGCGCCGGCGCCGGCGGCGGTCCCCGGGGCACCCCGGTAGCGCTCGCCCAGCGTGCCGGACCAGCCGCCAACCGGCAGGCCTCCGAAGATGCCGGCCAATTCCGGATGATCCGGACTCGCGGCCAGTCGGATCAGGTCGGTGAGCAGAGACGGGCTGATCCGGTTACGACGCGACAGCCCACTGCCGTCGGAGAGGGTGATCTCCTCGGCGGGCAGGCCGAGCTCCGCCACCTCGGCGTCCATCGCGGCGGCGCCGCCGTCGAACGACGCCTTCTGGTTGCGCGTTAGGGCCACCTGGCGGGCCAGCGCCTCGGCCAGCAGGTTGTCACTCTCGCTGATCATGATGTCGACCAACCGGATCAGCGGTGGGGACTGCACCACACCCAGCTCCGTACCGGCCGGCGGGGTGCCACCGGCGGCGGTCGCCAGAGCCGGGGCCGTACCCCGCTTGACGGCGCTGGTCGGTACGCCGAGCAGCCGGGCGAACGACCGGCCGGCGGCCAGGTCGGGCTCGGGGACCCGCTCGGCGCCTCCGGGCTCGGCGCCCGGGTCCTTGCGCGCCCCGTCGGTCATCAGCGCGGTCACCGCGCCGCCGTACCCGCCGGTCGGGATGTCGTCGTCCCAGCCGGGGCCGTACAGCGGGCCGGAGTAGACCGTGCCGTCGACGGTGACGCTGGTCGGGGCGGTGCCGCCGAGGGCGGTACGCACCTGCGCGGCCAGGTCGTCCAGGCGTGCCGCGCCGGGGTAGTAGCCCTTTTTGTTCACCGCGAGCGTGGGGTCACCGCCGCCGACGATCACCACCTCGCCCGGCTTGGTGCCGGCCACGGCCCGGGTCGGGATGCGGAATCCGGGGCCGCGGGCGGCCAGCACGGTCACCGCCGTCGCGAGTTTGGTCACCGAGGCGGGCACCGTTCCGTCGTCCGCGCCCTTGCCGTAGAGCGTCTGGCCGGTGGTCACGTCGGCCACCGAGACGTTCACCCGGTCGCCCAGGGCGGGTACGTCGACCAACGGGTCGAGCGCGGCCCGTACCGCGTCGGCGCTGGGCAGCGGAGCGTTCGGGTCGGGCCCGTCCAACACGTCCGACGGGTCGGGTTCGGGGCTGGGGCCGGCGGCGGTCGGCGCGGACGCCCCGTCGTCGCCCAGCCAGCCCGCGACCGGGCCGGGACGGGCCACCACGACACCCACACCGGCCAGCACCAGCAGCACCACGACGGCCAGCACGGTCACTAGCCGCCCGCGACGGCGCGGCGTGGGCGGCGGCGTCACCGGCGGTTCGACGTCGGTCGTCGAGGGCAGTGCGGAGATCGGCGGACCCAGCGGCGGCGCGCCGTGCGGATTGCCGGCGGTCGGCCGCTCGCCGGGCATCGGGCCACCCCAGGTGGGGCCGCTCGGGGCGGGTCGGACCGATGCGCGACCCGGGGGGTGCGCGCCGCCCGCGGGGCGATCCGGGCCGACGACCGGGAAGCGGCCGTTGTTCGGTCCGGCCGGGGCCGAGCCGGATGGACGCCACGGCAGCGGCGGTGGCCGCTCGGGAACCGACTCCTCGGGGGTCCGGGGGAAGTGCGCGTCCGGCACCGGGACTCTTCCGGTCGCGCCACCGGAGCCGGATCGTCCGGTACCGCCTGCGACGCCCCCGTCCGGACGGTAGTGTGAATCTTCCCTCCCCACGACCCCCTCCTCCCCCCACGAAAATCGGCTTGGGTGACACTACTTCGGTCCGAAGACTATGCGGCGGCCGGAGTCGGCGGGTGGGCATTCACCTGTCCGGAGGGCCGCCAGTGGTTCCGTTAGCCAGCGTGGGCAGACGAGGGAGCGTGCAGATGGATTTCGACGTGACGGTTGAGATCCCGAAAGGTCACCGCAACAAGTACGAGGTGGACCACAAGACCGGCCGGATCCGGCTGGACCGCACCCTGTTCACGTCCACCCAGTACCCGGCCGACTACGGCTTCATCGAGGACACGCTGGGCGAGGACGGCGACCCGCTGGACGCGCTCGTGCTGGTCCCCGAGCCGACCTTCCCGGGCTGCCTCATCCGCTGCCGGACCATCGGCATGTTCCGGATGACCGACGAAAAGGGCGGCGACGACAAGGTCCTCTGCGTTCCCTACGAGGACCCTCGCCAGGAGCACCTGCGCGACATCCACCACCTGGGCGAGTTCGACCGCCTGGAGATCCAGCACTTCTTCGAGGTGTACAAGGACCTGGAGCCCGGCAAGTCGGTGGAGGGCGCGACCTGGGTCGGCCGCACCGAGGCCGAGGCCGAGATCCGCGCCTCCTACCAGCGGGCGCGCGACGCCGAGGCGCGCGGCGAGTCCGCCCACTGACGTACGACGACCGGCCGGGCCCGGGAGCTGCTCACCCGAGCAGTCCCCGGGCCTTGTCGTACAGGTGGAGCACCGCGCAGGCGACCGGCACCACGGCGACCACCAGGGTCGTGTCGATGAGGTCCGCGACGCGCCCGAGGTACGGCGAGACCGGTCGCCGGGCGTACCCGGTGCCGGCGGCCACGGTCACCAGGCCCAGCGCCGCGCCGCCGAGGACCAGCGCCAGGCGGCCGGTGTCGTCGGCCCGGTACACCAGCACCGCGCCCAGCACCGCGTAGCCGGCGAGCCCGGCGAGCACCGTCGGCACCCGGTGCCGCAGCGCCACGAACAGCCGCGACCGCAGCAGCAGCACGGCCGAGACCACCGCCACCAGCACCGGGCCGGCCGTCCCACCAGCCGCCCCGAGTACGACAGCGGCCCCGACCGCCAGCACCGCGTGCCCGAGCAGCATCCCGGTGAGCATCTCCTCGGTGCGGGTGACCGCGGCCTGCACCCGGCCCCGGTCCGGTAGGTCTCCGGCCCGCTCCGGCTCAACGGCGGACGGGGTGGCCGGCAGGGTGATCGGCGGCAGCGGCAGCTTGCCGAGCCGGATGGCCAGCAGCGGGATCGCCCCGATGGCGAAGACCAGTGCGCTGAGCAGCACCGCCGCCGTGCCGGCGGGGGTCAGCGGCAGCGCGCCGAGTGCCGCGCCGGCACCGAGCAGGCCGACCGTCACGCCGGCCACGAAGATCCGCTGTCGGCTCGCCACCCCGAGCAGCCCGACCAGCGCCACGAGCAGCAGCGCCACCGAGCCGGCCAGCAGCTCGGCCGCGCCGACCCAGCGCACCGGTACGAGCGGGCCGACCGGGTCACCCGAGCCGACCGCGAGCGCGCCGGCCACGAAGGCGTACGGGAGCGCGTACCCGCCGAGCGTCGCGCCGGCCGCGCCGTCGCCGTTGGCACGGCTGGCGACCGTACCGGCCACGGTGAGCAGCAGCGCCACCGCGGCCGCCGCGACCCAGCCACTGCTCGACGTCGGGCCGCTGGCGAGCAGGGCGAGCAGCCCGACGGCGAGCGGTACGGCGGCGCCGGCCAGACCGGCGACCCGGGTGGCGGCGGGTGACCAGGCTCCGCCACGCCGACGGGCGCCGTCGGCGATCGCCTCCACGACGTCGTCGTACTCCAGCTCGGGCCAGTGGGCGCGGGCCGGCACCAGGTGCAGCACCTCGCCGTCGCGGACGCCCTGCGGCAGCAGCGCCTGCGCGGTCGCCAGCAGCGCCCCGTCGGTGCGGCGCAGCACCCAGCCGCCGTGCCGTTCCCCGTCGTCGGCCAGCCCCTCGCCGGCGTGCCGGAGCACGTCGGGCAGCAGTTCGGCCAGGGGGACCTGCTCCGGCAGGGCGACGTCCACCCGCCGCTGGGGGGCGCTGATGGTGACGCGGGCCAGTCCGGTTGTCATCGACCGGTCTCCATCTCGAACGGCATCGGAGGCTGCGGGGACGACAGGACTTTACCTACCATGAGCCAGGCTCGGGTTACCCAGCGCAGTCAGGAGGCCGAGTGTCCACCGTCGTCATCAAGCGCCCACCACGTCGGCCAGCACCGGAGATCCCCGTCGGCGAGCTGCCCGTCGAGGCGCCGCCGGAGATCCCGGCGGTGGCCGGCGGCCGGTGGCAGCAGGCGCTGATGGTGCTGCCCATGCTCGGCGGCACGGTGGCGATGGCGATGATGTTCGGGCGGGGCGGCGGCGCGTACTCGTACGTGGTGGGCGGCATGTTCGGGCTCTCGTCGCTCGCGATGCTGGTGACCACGTGGGGCAGCGCCTCGGGCACCCCGAAGAAGTCCGAGATGATGGCGGCCCGCCGCGAGTACCTGCGCCACCTCGCGACGCTGCGCCGTCGGGTCCGGCAGACCGCCGGACAGCAGCGCGCGGGTCTGTACTACCGCCACCCCGACCCGGGCCGACTGTGGTCGACCGTGGACAGCCGCCGGGTCTGGGAACGCCGGCCCGGCGACCCGGACTTCGCCGTGGTTCGCGTCGCCGTCGGGCCGCAGACGCTGGCCACCCCGCTGGTGCCGCCGGTCACCCGGCCGCTCGAGGAACTGGAGCCGATGACGGCCGGCGCGCTGCGCCGCTTCCTGGACGCGTACTCGGTGGTGCCGGAACTGCCGGTGGCCCTGTCCCTGCGCAGCTTCGCCCGGGTGCACGTACGCAGCGCCGCCGGCAGCGGCCCGACCACCGGCGGGCCACCCACCCCCACCGGTGACCCGGCCGCGCAGGCGCTGGCCCGGGCCGTGCTGATCCAGCTGGCCGTCTTCCACGCGCCCGACGAGCTGCTCATCGCGGTCTGCGCCGGCCCCGAACGCCGGGCCGCCTGGGAGTGGGTGAAGTGGCTTCCGCACGCGCACCACCCCGCACGCACGGACGCGCTCGGACCCGCCCGGCTGGTGACCTCGTCGGGCGCGGAGCTGGAACGGCTGCTCGCCGACGTGGTGGCCAGCCGCTCCCGGTTCAGCCCGGCCGGTCCGGCCACCGACGGCCCGCACGTGGTGGTGGTCCTCGACGGCGGCGACCTGACCGGCGCCACCGACCTGACCGGCGACGGCGGCATCGACGCGGTCACCGTGCTCGATCTGGAGACGCCACCGCCGCGCCTGCTCGACCGGTACGCGCTGCTGCTCGAACTGCGCGGCCGGCGGCTGCACTCGTGGTCGGTCGAGGGGCACGCCGAGGTGGGCAGCGCCGACCACCTCGACCTCGCCGACGCCGAGGCCGTCGCCCGACGGCTCGCGCCGCTGCGGCTGGCCGGTACGTCCCGCGGCCCGGACGCCCCACTGGAGATCGAGCTGGGCCTGCCGGAGCTGCTCGGCCTCGGCGACCCGGAGAGCTTCACCGCCGAGCAGGGTTGGACGCCGCGCTCGCCCCGGGACCGGCTGCGGGTGCCGATCGGGGTGGGCGTCGACGGTGGCGCCATCGAACTGGACCTCAAGGAGTCCGCCCAGGACGGGATGGGCCCGCACGGTCTGCTCATCGGGGCCACCGGGTCGGGCAAGTCCGAGCTGCTCCGCACACTCGTGCTGGGGCTGGCCGCGACGCACAGCTCCGAGCAGCTCAACTTCGTCCTGGTCGACTTCAAGGGCGGTGCGACCTTCGCGCCGTTCGACCGGCTGCCGCACACCGCCGCCGTGATCACCAACCTGGCCGACGCGTTGCCCCTGGTGGACCGGATGGTCGACGCGATCAACGGCGAGCTGGTCCGCCGGCAGGAGCTGTTGCGCCGGGCCGGCAACTTCGCCAGCGTGCGCGACTACGAGCGGGCGCGAGCCGCCGGCAGCCCGCTCGCCCCGCTGCCGTCGCTGCTGCTGATCTGCGACGAGTTCTCCGAGCTGCTCTCCGCCAAGCCCGACTTCATCGACCTGTTCGTGCAGATCGGTCGGCTGGGTCGGTCGCTCGGCGTGCACCTGCTGCTCGCCAGCCAGCGCCTGGAGGAGGGCCGGTTGCGCGGGTTGGACACGCACCTGTCGTACCGGATCGGGCTGCGCACCTTCTCGGCGCTGGAGTCCCGCACGGTGCTCGGCGTGCCGGACGCCCACGAGCTGCCCCGCTCGCCGGGCCACGGCTACCTGCGCGCCGGCACCGATCCGTTGGCCCGGTTCAAGGCCGCGTACGTCTCGGGCGCCGTGCGCCGCCGGGCCGCCGCAGCCGGCGTCACGGCCGGCGACGAAGCCCGCCTGCTCACGTTCACCACCCACGCCGTGCCGCTGCCCGAGCCGACGACACCGGCCCTGCCCATGGTGGCCGAGGACGAGCCCGGCCGGGAAACCCTGCTCGACCTGCTGGTCGACCGGCTCGTCGGGCAGGGCCCGCCCGCGCACCAGGTGTGGCTCGCGCCGCTCGGTGACCCGCCGACCCTGGACGAGTTGGTCGGCACGGTCGAGGTGGACCCGGCGCGCGGGCTCACCGTGGCAAACCCCGAGCTGCACGGGGCGCTGGGCGTGCCGGTGGCTGTCGTGGACCGGCCGTTGGAGCAGCGCCGGGACCTGCTCTGGCTGACCCTGGACGGTGCGGCCGGGCACGTGGCGGTGGTCGGCGCACCGCAGAGCGGCAAGTCCACGGCGCTGCGGACGCTGATCTGCGCGTTGGCGCTCACCCACACCCCGGCGGAGGCGCAGGTCTACTGCCTCGACTTCGGCGGTGGCGGCCTCGCGGCGCTCCGCGACCTGCCGCACGTCGGCGGGGTGACCGGTCGCGCCGACCCGACCGCCGTACGACGCACCGTCGGCGAGCTGACCACACTCCTGGCCGACCGGGAGCGCCGCTTCGCCGAGTTGGGCGTGGAGTCGATGGCCACGTACCGGCGACGTCGGGCCGCGACGGCGACGACCGATCAGCCGGACGCCGACCCGTTCGGCGACGTCTTCCTGGTGGTGGACGGATGGAGCACGCTGCGCAGCGAGTACGACGACCTGGAACCGCTGGTCACCGACCTGGCGACCCGTGGTCTGTCGTACGGGCTGCACGTGGTCGCCACGGTCCTGCGCTGGCTGGACTTCCGCCCGGCGATCCGGGACCTGTTCGGCTCCCGGCTGGAGCTGCGCCTCGGCGACCCGGCCGACTCCCTGGTCGCCCGGCGGGCCGCGGCGAACGTGCCGGAGCGTCCCGGCCGGGGGGTGACGGCCCAGAGCCTGCACTTCCTGACCGCGCTCCCGCGACTGGCGGGTCCGAGCGGGGGCACCGCCGAGCTGGTCGAGCGGATCGCCGACAGCTGGCCCGGGCCGGTGGCGCCTCCGGTCCGACTCCTCCCGCCGGTGCTGCCGTACGCCGATCTGGATCTCGCCGCCGCCACCGGGCTGCGGCTGCCGATCGGTGTCGCCGAGGCCGACCTACGGCCGGTGCAGCTCGACTTCGCGGCCGAGCCGCACTTCGTGGTCTTCGGGGACGCCGAGTGCGGCAAGTCGTCGTTCCTGCGGGCGCTGGCCGCGTCGATCACCACGCGGTTCACGCCGGAGGAGGCCCGGGTCATCCTGGTGGACTACCGGCGCAGCCTGCTCGGCGCCATCGAGACACCGCACCTCATCGGCTACGGCACCGCGGCCGCGCACACCGCGGACCTGGTCGAGTCGGCCGCCGGTTACCTCCAGCGGCGGGCGCCCGGGCCGGAGGTCACGCCGCAGCAGTTGCGCGACCGCTCGTGGTGGTCGGGGCCGGAACTGTTCGTGCTGGTCGACGACTACGACCTGGTGGCGACCGGGCCGGCGAACCCGTTGCGGGCGTTGGAGGAGCATCTGCCGCACGCCCGCGACGTCGGCCTGCACCTCGTGCTGGCCCGCCGTTCCGGCGGCGCGGGTCGGGCCCAGTACGAGCCGATCGTGCAGCGGCTGCGGGAACTCTCCACCGCCGGACTGGTGATGGCGGGCAGCCCGGAGGAGGGCGCGCTCGTCGGGCCGGTACGACCCGGGCCGTTGCCAGCGGGCCGTGGTCGGTTGGTCACCCGACGAGAGGGCGTACGCCTCGTCCAGCTCGCACATTTGCCGCCACCGTGACCTGTCTTCGCGGTTCCCCCCGTGACGCGTGGGGAAACCGGTAATCTCCGATCGTCATGGTTCCGTCGGGATGAATGGCAGTGGATGTGACTGGGGTTCGGCACAGCGCTCCGGCAGTGGCCCGACGGGCCGGCCGGGCGCTGCTCGGCATGGCGGCGCTGGCCGCTGTCGCGGTTCCGAGCGCCGCACCCGTCGCCACGCCGAGCAGCGGTGGGCAACTCGCCGGCGCGTCGGCCGCGTTCGCCCCCAGTGACGGCGTCTCCCGCACCGACCAGGTTCGTGACGAGCAGTGGCAGCTCGACGAGCTGCGGGCCGACACGGCCTGGCGCACTTCGACCGGTCGGGGCGTGACCGTCGCCGTGGTCGACTCCGGCGTGGACGCGAACCATCCCGACCTGGCCGGTCAGGTGCTGCCCGGGCTCGACCTGGTCGGACCGGCCGGCGGCGCCGGTCCCGATCCGGTGGGCCACGGCACCACGGTCGCCGGCCTGATCGCCGGGCGCAACGACGACAAGCGGGGTGTGGTCGGCCTGGCACCGGATGCCCGGATCCTTCCGGTACGCGTGCTGGACGAACGCAACAAGTACGACGACGCGCTGATCGTGGCCAAGGGCGTCCGGTGGGCGGTCGACCACGGCGCCCGGGTGATCAACCTGTCGCTGGGCGGCAGCGGCGACAGCCCGGCCCTGGCCGCGGCTCTGGACTACGCGTTCGCCCGCGACGTGGTGGTGGTGGCCTGCACCGGCAACCTGGCCACGTCGCCCGACTCCAAGCCCTGGTATCCGTCTCGCGAGCCGGGCGTCATCGCGGTCGCCGGGTTGGAGCGCAACAGCGACAACCTGTGGTCCGGGTCGATCACCGGTCGGGCGACGGTGCTCACCGCTCCGGCCACCGGTCTGGTCGGCGCCCGTCCGACCGACGGGTACTGGCGGGTGCAGGGCACCAGTTTCGCCGCGCCGCTGGTGGCCGCCACCGCCGCGCTGGTCCGGTCCCGCTACCCGGACATGCCCGCCGGCCAGGTGGTCAACCGGCTCGTGGTCACCGCCCGGGACATCGGCCCGACCGGCCGGGACGACCGGTTCGGGTACGGGGTGGTCGACCCGGTGGCCGCGCTGACAGCGGATGTCCCGCCCGTCGCCGTCAACCCGCTGGACGATCAGACCTCGCCCGGCGTGGTCGGCTTCGGGCCGGCCCCCGGCTCGGGCGACGACGACCCGGTGAGCGGCGCCGGCAGCGACCCGCTCGGTTTCACCGCTCCCCGGCAGCAGACGGGGTGGACGGCACGAGCGGCCGGTGTGCCGGCCGAATCCGCGCCGGAGCGACTGTGGACCGGCGCCGTACTCTTCGCCGCTCTGGTCACCGGGGCGGCGCTGATGGTGCGCCGGTTCCGCCAGCGCGCTCGCTGAACGACGCACCGGACAGGCCTGATTGCCCTGCCGGTGGGGTAGGACCGACCGCATGAGTACGCCCGCCACCCGTACCCTCGCCACCGCCCGACGCCCGTCCTGGGGGCGGCGTCGCCTCGACCCGGACCACTCGTTGGGGTTACGGCTGACCCTGGCGGCGACGGCGGCGTTCCTGGTGCTGGTGCCGTTCGCCCTGCTGGCGCTGCTGGTGCTCGGAGCGTGGGCGCCACTGCACCGGCTGGACACGACGATCACCGACGCGCTGCACGAACACGCGGTGGAGCATCCGGCCTGGGTCGTGCTGATGCGGGTGTGGAGCGAGGTGTTCGCGCCGATGCCGCTGCGGGTCGTCGTGCTGCTGGTGGTGATCTGGCTGGTACGCCGACAGGCCCGCCGGCTGGCCCTCTGGGCGACCACCACCATGGTCGTCGGCGGACTGATGGGGCCGCTGCTCAAGCTGCTCGTCGGCCGGGACCGACCGGAACTGCTCGACCCGGTGGCGCGGGCCGCCGGCTACTCGTTCCCCTCCGGGCACGCGCTGAACGCCACCCTGGCCGCTGGCGTACTGCTGCTGGTGTTCCTGCCGTACGTGCGGCGCTGGGCGTCGCGGGTCGCGCTCTGGGTCGCCGCGTTGCTGGTCACCTTGGTGACCGGGCTGAGCAGGGTCGTGCTCGGCGTGCACTTCACCAGCGACGTGCTCGGCGGTTGGCTGCTCGGCGTGGCGGTGATCGCCGCGACCACCGCCGCGTTCACCAGTTGGCGGGCGCACACGGGCCTGCGGCCGGTGCGGCCGACCCGGGACGGCGTCGCGCCGGAGGTCGAGCGGCAGCCCGACGCGACCTGAGGCGTGACGAGGACGCCGACCGGGTATTGGCCGGCTCATGTCCGACACCGTGGTCCAGATCGTCCGGCGGGTGCTGCTGCCGGTGTCCCTCCTGTTCGGCGTCATGGTGCTGCTCGGGGTGCTGGTCACCCGGGTGTTGAACCGAACCTGGCCGTTCACCGTCGAGGACGCGGTCAACCGGGAGTTGGCCGGTGACCGCACCGGCGGCTGGAACAACGTGTCGCTGGTGTTCAGCACCCTCGCCAGCACTCAGATGATCGTGGTGGTCACCGTGCTGGTGGCGCTGGCGCTGCGGCTCTGGCTGAAGCGCTGGCGGGAGCCCCTGTTCCTGTGCGCGGCCGTGACCGCCCAGGCGCTGGTGTTCCTGCTGACCACGATGGTGATCGACCGGCAGCGGCCCGCGGTGGAGCACATGGACGTCTCACCGCCCACGTCGAGCTTCCCGTCCGGGCACACCTCGGCGGCGGTCGCCCTCTACGTCGGCATCGCGGTGCTGATGGCCCTGCGGGCGCGCAGCACCGGCGCGAAGGTCGCCTGGTGGACGCTGCTGCTGATGGTGCCGGTGGGTGTGGCGCTGACCCGCATGTACCGGGGGATGCACCACCCGAGCGACGTGACGGCGTCCTTCCTCAACGGCGGCGCCTGCGTCGCGATCATGGCCCGGGCGGTCCTGGACCGGGGACTGCACTGGCGGCGCGCGAAGCTGCCGGTCACCGCCACCGCCCGGACCTGATCCGGTACGGCGCTCAGGTGCACTCGCCGGTGGCGACGGCCCGGTTGCGCTCGGCACCGGCCAACGCCACCGGGCGGGCCTCGGCGGCGGTCACCGCGAAGCCGGTGTTGGGGTCGTCGGTCGCCGCCGCGAAGATGACACCGAGCACCAGGCCGTTGGCCGACAGCAGCGGGCCGCCCGAGTTGCCGCTGCGCACCAGGGCCCGAATCGTGTAGATCTCCCGGGTGACGTGACCGGAGGAGTAGATGTCCGGTCCCTTGATCCAGTGGACGTCACGGACCCGGGCCGACTGCGCGTTGTACGGCCCGTCGAGCGGGAAGCCGAGCACGATGGCGTCCGAGCCGCTACCCGCGTTGCCGGCGGCGAACCGCAGCGACGGGCCGGGAAGCCCCGGCACCAGCAGCACCGCCAGGTCCCGGTTGGGGTCGTACACCACCACCTGACCGTCGTACCGCTCGCCGCCCAGCTCCACGGCCACCGATCGGGTGCCGGCGACCACGTGGGCGTTGGTCATGACCCGGTCGTCGGCGTACACGAAGCCGGAGCCCTCGATCCGACGCGAGCAGCTCGGCGCGGAGCCGAGCACCTTGACCACCGAACGCTGACCGTTGACCACCACCTGGGAGCCCGCCAGCGCCGGGTCGGGCGGCTCGACCTGCCGGGCCCGGGTGGGCGCGAGACCACCGAAGACGTCCGGGAAACCGTCGGTGTCGACGGTTTCCTCCAATGCGGTCGAGAGCCGGTGTGCCTCCTCCGGCAGGATCCCGTTCACCACGCTGATCAACGCGCTGTTTCGTACCGAGGCGGCGAGCCAGGGCACCGACGACGATCCGAGCGGTACGGCGACCAGCCAGGCCAGCAGGAGCACCGCGAACAGGGAGACGAAGGCCCCACCGACGTCGTCGGCCCGCCGGCCCACGTCGCTGGTGATCGTCTTGCGCAGGTGCGAGCCGAGCCAGCCGGCGAGCGCCTGCCCGATCACCGCCAATCCGAAGATCGCGACCAGGGAGATCAGCACCCGGGTGCCGGCGTCGACGAACTGCCGGGCGAACAGCGGCCCTAGTTGCAGGCCGAGCAGGAGACCCAGGAAGAAGCCGGACAGCGAGGTGATGCCGATGACAAAACCCTGACGGTATCCGCTGATCGCGAACACGAGCATGAGCAGCAGGAGGACGAGATCCACGACGGACACGGGGTTCAGCGTACGGGCACCGCGCCCACCTGATGACCGTCGCTTGCGGAAGGTGACCGGGTGGTCAGCGCAGGGCGGCCTCGTCGGCCTCGTCGGCCTCGTCGGTGCCGGCCGACGGCGCGGGAGTGGCGCCCGTGGGCGGCAGGTCGACGAGCCGTCCGGGCGACCACGGGCGGGCCCAACCGCCCATCTCGAGCAGGGCCGCCAACACCCCGGCGGTGAAGCCCCAGACGAGCATGCCGCGCGACGAGAAGGCCGGCCCCACCCAGCCGCTGGGATGGCGGACCCGCAGCCGGTTGGCCGGGTCGACCAGTTCGCGGATCGGCAGTCGTGCCACGTGGGCCACCTCGGCGGGCTCCCGGGGGTGCACCGGATGCGGGTCGTGCCACCAGGCCAGCACCGGGGTGACCAGGAAGTCGCTGACCGGAATCCACAGCTTCGGCAGCTCGGCCAGCACGGTCACGCTGGCCGGGTCGAGACCGACCTCCTCGTTGGCCTCGCGGAGCGCGGTGGCCCGGGCGTCGGCGTCCTCCGGGTCGGCCGCCCCGCCGGGAAAGGCCGGCTGGCCGGCATGGTTACGCAGGGTGGCGGCCCGTTGCAGGATCAGCACGTCCGGTCCGGTGTCGGGCTGCTCACCGAGCAACACCAGCACGGCGCTCTCCCGGCCACCCTCGGCGGGGGTGGTGAGGCGGGTGAAGTCCTCGACGCGGGCCGTGCCCAGTCGGCTCAGCAGCGGGTCGATCCAGCCGGGCGGTCGACGGGTCACGCCGCCACGCCCAGGTGCTGGCGTACCAGCGTGGTGAGCGAGGCGTCGTCGAGGGCTCCGGTGGCGTCGATGTGCCGGATCCGACCCCCCGCGTCGACGAAGAGGGTCAACGGGAAGGCGTTGCGCCTCAGTTCCCGTTGCAGCGCGTCACCCTGGTCGACGAGGATCGGAAACCGTACGCCGAAGTCCTCGCCGATGGACTGGGCGCCGCTCCGGCTGTCGCGGGTGTTGACACCGACCACCTGGAGCCGACCGGTGGTCCGCTCGCTGAGCCGCTGGAAGGCCGGCAGTTCCTTGCGGCACGGCCCGCACCAGGAGGCCCACACGTTGATCACGGCTGGCCCGGCCACGTCCCGCAGCGCCACCGGCGCACCGCCGGTGAAGCAGGCCAGGGTCAACGCCGGCAACTCCGGCCCGTCCGCAGCCGCAGTGGTCGCGGCCGGCGGGGTGGAGACAGCCCCGGGGCTGGGTGTCGGCGGCGCATTCAACGTGCCGCAGTCCCGGAAGGGCGACGGTCGTTCGGCGGCGGCGGCCGACTTGGGTTTGGGGTCGTCGGCCGGGCTGACGGTGCAACCGCCGACGAACAGCGCGAGCGGCACGGCGAGCAGGGCGAGCCGCCGGGTGGCCGCACCCGTGAGCAGGCGGTTCACGGCACCTCCGCGGCGACCGCCTGCGGCGGCACCAGATCCGGGTCGACCCCGGCCGCCACGGCCAGGTCACGCGCCCGGGGGCCCTTGAGCAGCTTGGCGGCGGCGGCCGGCTCGGTCGGTCCGGTGCCGTACGAGGGGCAGAGCTTCGCGAGCGTGCACGCCCCGCAGGCCGGTTTGCGGGCGTGGCAGACCCGCCGCCCGTGGAAGATGATCCGGTGCGACAGCATCGTCCGGTCGCGCTTGGGGTACAGCGCGCCGATCGCGTGCTCGATCTTGACCGGGTCGGTCTCGGTGGTCAGCCGCCACCGGTGCACCAGCCGCTGGAAGTGCGTGTCGACGGTGATACCGGGCACGTCGAAGGCGTTGCCGAGGATGACGTTGGCGGTCTTGCGGCCGATCCCGGGGAGCGTCACCAGGTCGGCGAGCCGGCCGGGAACCTGGCCGTCGTACCTGTCGACGAGGGCCTGCCCGAGCTTGAGCAGCGAGTCCGTCTTGTTGCGGTAGAACCCGGTGGGCCGGATCAGCTCCTCCATCTCGCCCCGGTCGGCACCGGCGTACGCGGCGGCGTCCGGGTAGCGGGCGAAGAGCTTCGGGGTGACCTCGTTGACCTTCTTGTCGGTGCACTGGGCGGACAGGATGGTGGCGACGGACAGCTCCAGCGCGTTGGAGTGGTCCAGCTCGCAGTGCGCGTCGGGGTGCGTCTCGGTCAGCACCCGGCCGATCTTGCGGGCGCGACGGGTGCGCCCGAGGTCGGTCTCGCTGGCGCCGGGAGGGCTACTGGTCACGACGGTCAGCCTACGTCGCACCCCGGACGTTCCTCCCGGGTCAACCGCCGGTCGGCGCGGTGATCCTGCCCTGCCCGTCGAGCCGGGCCCCGCTCCTGGGGAAGTCGGTGCGGCTCAGTTCGGTGACGAGCCCCAGGCCCCGGTCGTCCGGGTCCATCGTCGGCTTGCCGGCCGAGTTCATGTACGTCGAGGTGAACGAGCCGCCGCTCCAGCTCCCGTCGGGTTTGAGCGACACCTTCAGCACACCTCCCCAGCCCAGCCGGCCGGCGTTGCTCAGCGAGTTGCCGCCCCCGGCGAAGTTGCCCAGGCTGTACGCGATCAGCCGCCCCTTGTAGAACTCCATGCCCCGCAGGACGTGCGGCCCGTGCCCGACGATCAGGTCCGCGCCCGCGTCGATCATGGCGTGGGAGAACTTGACGGGATCGCCCCGGTTCTCGCCCAGGAACAGCTCGGTGCCCGGCTTCACCCGGGTCTTGTCCGCTCCCTCGCCGCCCATGTGCACCTGCACCACGACGAGATCGGCCATGGTGGCCGCCTTAGCGACCACCGTCTTGGCCTTGGCGATGTCGACCAGGCTGTTGGACCACACGTACGAGGAGAAGCCGGCCACGGCGACCTTGACGCCCTTGACGTCGACCACGGTGATCTCGTCCGGCGCGCCGGTGTGTTCCAGGTCGTACTTCTCCAGCGCCTGCTGCGTGTTCTGGTAGCCCTTCGGCCCGTAGTCGTAACCGTGGTTGTTGGCCTGGTTGAGCACCCGGAACCCGGCGTCACGCAGGTGCGCCGCGTACTCGGGCGGCGCACGGAACTGGAAGCAGCGGGTGGAGTTGGCCCCGCACTTGCCGGTGCCGGTGTCCACCGTCAGCGGCTCCTCCAGGTTGCCCATGACCAGGTCGGCCTTGAGCGCCCCGGTGACCGAGTCGAAGAATCCCTTTCCACCGGCGGCGGGCAGCCGACCGGGGGCGTTGCCCATGATGATGTCGCCGGTCGCGGAGAGCAAGATGGCGCCGCCCCCGCTGGAGGCCGTCGCGCCGCCACTGGCCTTGGGGCCGGCCGTGCTCAGCGGCGCGCCCGTGCCACCGCCACCGGCGCCGGGCTGCCACACCGGGGCGTCTCCGCTGTCGGCGCAGCCGGCGACGAGCAGGGCGGCCAGCAGCGCCGCGAGGCCGACGGTGACGCGGCGTAACGGGCGGGACACGGAAGGGGCGGTAGCGTACATCGCCCGCGACCCTACCGACCTCGGAACGCGCCGACGAGGGCCGATCGGTCGGAAGTTCAGCCGGTCAGCCGGTCTGACCAGGGCACGACCGGCCGCTCGCCGCCCGCGCGCACGGCGGCGTGGACGGCTCGGGCCAACGGGGCGCCCCATGTCGAGCGTGGCCCCCCGTACGCGGCCTCCGGCCCGTCCACCGGGCAGAGCACGGTGACCGCGTCGGTGGGGGTGCCCGTCCCGGGCAGTCCCAGCTCCCCGATCGCCTGGGTCTTCGCCTCGGTGGCGGTGGCGACGGCGTTGACGAGCGCCGAGTCGGCGAGCCGGGCCGGCACGTACACCACGATGTTGACCGTGCCCACCCGTTGGGTGAGCGCTCCCGCGGCCGGCGCGGCGGCGGGCACCGGCGTGCCGAGCCCGACGGTCGCCCACGCCCGCACCCCGGTGTCCGTCCGGGTCACCACCTCGGTCACGTCGACGCCGGTCAGCAAACCCACCCCGGGCCCGTCCAGGGCCAGGTCCGCGGCGAGTGCGGCCAGGTGGGCGGCGGGGTCTTCCCGGTCGTACGACATGGGCACGGTCGCGTTCAGCACCCACCGCCGGACGCCGACGCCACCACCGAGCGGGCCGCTGCTGACCGCCCGCAGGGGCCCGTCGGCCCGCCAGACGAGCAGCGGTACGTTTCGCCCGCCCTCGACGCGGCTGGCCAGAATCGGGTCCCTCAGCACGTCGGGCAGGTTACGCCCACCGATCAAGATTCCAGGGGCGACCTCTGATTCGTGCTCACGTGCGCCTAGACTTGGCGGCGCGCGAGGGGATCAGCGGACGGCGGCCCCGGCCGACGGACGGCACGCGCAACCGGAGGTGCGCAATGGACGAGGTACTGGCCCGCAGCGGGATCTTCCAGGGTGTCGACCCGGAAGCTGCCGAGGCGCTCGCCAAGGAGATGGAGACGATCGAGGTCCGCAAGGGCGAGATCGTCTTCAATGAGGGCGAGCCCGGTGACAGCCTCTACATCCTGCTGTCCGGGAAGATCAAGGTCGGCCGCCGGGCGGCGGACGGCCGGCAGAACCTGATCGCGGTGATGGGCCCGTCGGACATGGTCGGCGAGCTGTCGCTCTTCGACCCGGGTCCGCGTACGGCGACCGCCACCGCGGTGACCGACACCCGGCTGGTACGGCTGCGCAAGCAGGCACTGCGGCCGTGGCTCAACAACCGCCCGGAGATCGCCGAGCAGCTGCTCCGCGTACTCGCGCGGCGGCTGCGCCGGACCAACGACTCGCTCGCCGACCTGATCTTCACGGACGTGCCGGGCCGGGTGGCGAAGAACCTGCTCCAGATGGCCGGCCGCTTCGGCACCCGCGACGGCGGCGTCCTGCGCGTGACCCACGACCTCACCCAGGAGGAGATCGCCCAGCTCGTCGGCGCCTCCCGGGAGACGGTCAACAAGGCGCTGGCCGACTTCGCCTCGCGCGGCTGGCTGCGGCTGGACGGCAAGAGCATCATCATCCTGGACCCGGAGCGTCTGGCCCGCCGCGCCCGCGTCTGAGACATCGGTACGTCCCCGCCTTCCGTCGCCGACGGCAAGGCGGGGACGTCTTTGTCTGCCCGTTTGTCCGCCCGCTTGTCTGCCCGGCGCAGAATCGCTGGTTCGGGACGGCTGGCGGGGTGAAGTGTAGGGCCATGCTGAACCGGGTTGCCGTGCTCTCCGACATCCATGGTGTGCTGCCCGCGCTGGAGGCGGTGCTGGCCGAGCCGGACGTCGCCGCCGCCGACCTCATCGTGCTGACCGGCGACATCGCGGCCGGTCCGCAGCCGGTCGAGGTGCTGGACGTGCTCGCCGGGCTCGGTGACCGGGCCTGCTGGGTGGGCGGCAACTGCGAACGTGAGCTGGTCGAGGCGCGTGCGGGCCGCCCCGCCTCGATCGAGGTGTCGAACTGGGCCGCCGGCCAGCTTCGGGACGATCAGGTAGACCGGCTGGCCGCGCTGCCCGCGACCGTGACGCTGGAGATCGACGGCCTGGGCACGACGCTGTTCTGCCACGCGACGCCCCGCGACGACGAGGAGATGGTGCTCGTCGACTCCCGGATGGCGCGCTGGGCGGAGGTGTTCGCCGGCCTGCCGGCCGAGGTCTCCACGGTCGTCTGCGGTCACACCCACATGCCCTTCACCCGGCTGGTCGACCGACGGCTGGTCGTCAACCCGGGCAGCGTCGGCATGCCGTACGGGGGCGCGGGCGCGTGGTGGGCCCTGCTCGGGCCGGGCGTCCAGCTCCGCTGTACCGCCTTCGACGTGGACGCGGCCTGCGCCCGCGTGGCGACGGAGTCGGGCTATCCGGACGCCGCCGCGTGGGCCGACGAGTACCTGCGCTCCCAACACAGCGACGCCGACGCGCTCGCCGTCTTCGGCCCCCACGACGGCCGCTGACCCGAGCCGGCGCCGGGGGGCCGTCCCTCAACGAACCCCGTTGGACCCCCGTTGATCATGAAGTTATTGCCCTGCTGCACGGCGTGTCGGGACAATAACTTCATGATCAACGCGAGTGGGGGCCCTCGGGGGTGCAGGGTCCGGGCGCCTTTGGAGCTGAATCGTCAACGACATCAGCGCGAGCGATAGCAGGTCCGCCGCCGGCAACGCCCGAGCGATTCGTTTGTGACATCAGCTCCAAAGCGAGTGCGCACCAGGTGCCGACCCCGCACCGCGTGCAGCCTGCCCGCACGACGCACGACCTTCACAAAAAGTCAGTCTTGACTGTTTGTTTCTGAGGCCACAGGCTGTTCGCGTGCCTCCCGCATCGACCCCCGCCGCATCGACGCGCGCTCCCCAGCAGGAGCGCAGTCGCGCCACCCGGACCCGCCTGCTGGAGGCCACTGTCGACTGCCTCATCGAGCACGGCTGGTCCGGCACCACGACCACCGTCGTGGCCGCCCGGGCCGGCGTCTCGCGGGGTGCCCAGTTGCACCACTACCCCACGAAGGCCGCGCTGGTCACGGCCGCCGTGGCGCACTTGGCCGAACGCCGCGCCGACGAGCTGCGCACCGAGGCCGAGGCGTTGCCGGCCGGCCCGCAGCGGCTGGACCGGGTGATCGATCTGCTCGGGGTGGCCTTCACCGGGCCGCTCTTCGTCGCCGCGCTCGAACTGTGGGTGGCGGCCCGCACCGACCGCGAGCTTCGCGACGCCCTCGTGCCGCTGGAGGCGACGGTCGGCCGGGAGATGCACCGACTCACCGTCGCGCTGCTCGGGGTCGACGAGCGCCGACCTGGCGTCCGCGAGGCGGTGCAGGCCACCCTCGACCTGATGCGCGGGCTCGGAGTGGCCAACCTGCTCAGCGACGACTCGGCCCGCCGTACCGCCCTGCTCGTCACCTGGAAACGTCAGCTCGCCACCCTGCTCACGCCCTGACCCCGGCCGTCGGGGCCCGCACCGACCGGAGGCACCATGGTCGACCTCAGTGACCTGCTCGCGGATCTGACCGACGAGTGCGCCGACCTGGACGCGCTGGTCGCGCCGCTGTCCGTGGCCGACTGGGCCCACCCGACCCCGGCGGCGGGCTGGACCATCGCGCACCAGATCGCCCACCTGGCCTGGACCGACCACATGGCGCTGCTGGCCGCCACCGACGCCGAGGCGTTCTACGCGACGGTGACCGGAGCGCCGGACGTGACCAGGCTGGTGGACGCCGGGGTCGACGAGTTCCTGGCACCACCCGCCGACCTGCTGGCCCGCTGGCGGGCCGGCCGGGCCGCGCTCGTCGACGCACTGGCCGCCGTTCCGGCCGGTGAGAAACTGCCCTGGTACGGCACCCGGATGTCGGCCAGCTCGATGGCGACCGCCCGGATGATGGAGACGTGGGCGCACGGTGAGGACGTCGCCGACGCCCTCGGTGTCGTCCGTCCGGCCACCGACCGCCTCCGCCACGTGGCGCACCTCGGTGTGCGTACCCTCGGGCACGGCTTCGCCGCCCACGGTCGTGCCGTACCAGCGTCGCCGGTCCGGGTCGAGCTGGCCGCGCCCGGCGGCGACACCTGGGTCTGGGGGCCGGCGGACGCCGCCGACCGGGTGAGCGGTCCGGCCCGGGACTTCTGTCTCCTGGTCACCCAGCGCCGGCACCGGGCGGATCTCGCCCTGCGGCCCACCGGCCCGGTCGCCGACGAGTGGCTCGACGTGGCCCAGGCCTTCGCCGGACCGCCGGGCGACGGCCGGGTGCCAGCCAGCGGAGACGGGGTACGCCCGTGATCCGTATCGGCAACGCCTGCGGCTTCTACGGTGACCGGTTCACCGCCTGGCGGGAGATGCTCGACGGCGGCGAGCTGGACGTGCTGACCGGCGACTACCTGGCCGAGTTGACCATGCTGATCCTCGGTCGGGACCGGCTGCGCGACCCCGACCTCGGCTACGCGAAGACGTTCCTGCGCCAGGCGGAGACGTGCCTCGGCACGGCCCTCGGCCGGGGGGTACGGATCGTGACCAACGCCGGCGGGCTGAACCCGGCCGGCCTGGCCGCCGCCATCGAGGCGCTCGCCGGCCGCCTGGGCCTGGCGGCGAAGGTCGGGTACGTCGAGGGCGACGCGCTCCAACGGGCCGACGCGCTCACCGCGAACGCGTACCTGGGCGCGTTCGGGATCGCCGCCTGCCTCGACGCCGGGGCCGACGTGGTCGTGACGGGTCGGGTCACCGACGCGTCGCTGGTGGTGGGCCCGGCCATCACACGGTACGGGTGGAGTCGCGACGACCTCGACGAGCTGGCCGGGGCCACCGTCGCGGGGCACCTCCTCGAATGCGGCGCACAGGTCACCGGCGGCAACTTCAGCTTCTTCACGGAGCTGCCCGACGGCGGGCACCGGCCCGGCTTTCCGATCGCCGAGGTGCACCCCGACGGTTCCGCCGTACTCACCAAGCACCCGGACACCGGTGGCGCGGTCACCGTGGAGACCGTCACCGCCCAGCTTCTGTACGAGGTCGGCGGGCCGGCGTACCTGGGGCCGGATGTGGTCACCCGGCTGGACACGGTGACACTGCACCCCGACGGACCGGACCGGGTGCGCGTGACCGGCGTGCGGGGTACCCCGCCACCACCCACTCTCAAGGTGGGCGTCAACAACCTCGGCGGCTTCCGGAACTCGATGACGTTCGTCCTGTGCGGCCTCGACATCGAGGCGAAGGCGGCCCTGGTACGGGGGCAGATCGCGGAGGCGGTCGGCAGTGCCGGGCTGGAGTTCACGCTCGCCCGCACCGATCACCCCGACGCCGCCGACACCGAGGCGGCCAGCGCCCTGCTGCACGTACACCTGCGCGACAGCGACCGTACGCGGGCCGGGCGGGTCTTCTCGGCCGCCGCCGTGGAGCTGGCCCTGGCCTCATACCCGGGTTGCACGCTGACCACCCTGCCGGGCGACGCCACCCCGTACGGCGTCTTCACCGCCGACACCGTGCCGCAGGACGAGGTGGCGCAGGTGGCGGTCCTGCCCGGCGGCGAGCGGGTGGCGATCGCCCCGCCGGTCCGCACGGCCCCGATCGCGCCGGACGAGGCGGCGTCGGCCGGCGACGCGGCGGTCACCGGCCCGACCCGGCGCGGAGCGCTCGGTGAGCTGGTCGGCGCGCGCTCGGGCGACAAGGGCGGGGACGCCAACCTCGGCGTCTGGGCGCGCTCCGATGCCGGGTACGCCTGGCTGCGCGCCTGGTTGACCGTCGAGCGGCTGGCCGGGCTGCTGCCGGAGACGGCGCCGCTGGCCGTCCGCCGCTACGAGCTGCCGAACCTGCGCGCGGTGAACTTCGTGATCGAGGGCCTGCTCGGGGCCGGGGTCGCCGCGTCCACCCGGTTCGATCCACAGGCCAAGGCGCTCGGTGAGTTGCTCCGCGCGCGGATCGTCGACCTACCGGCGGAGGTCGCCCGATGAGCATCGTGGACACGCCGGAGCGTCGACAGCTCCGCGAGTTGACCCGGGCGTTCGTGACCCGGGAGGTGCTGCCGCACCTGGACGACTGGGAGCGGGCCGGCGAGGTCCCCCGGGCCCTGCACGCCACGGCCGCGAAGCTGGGCCTGCTCGGCATCGGCTTTCCCGAGTCGGTCGGCGGCAGCGGCGGCGACCTACTCGACTCGATCATCGTGACCGAGGAGCTGATCCGTTCCGGCGGGTCGTCCGGGCTGGTCGCGGCCCTGTTCACGCACGGCATCGCGCTGCCGCACATGGTCGCCGCCGCCGGTGCCCATACCGGCGGATCGCTTGGCGGTCGATTCGCCGGCGTCCCGTCTCCGGGTGACGACGGCCTGATCGAGCGGTACGTCCGACCCACCCTGGCCGGCACGATGATCGGCGCCCTGGCCATCACCGAGCCGGACGGCGGTTCGGACGTGGCCGGCATCCGCACGACCGCCCGCCGCGACGGCGACCACTACGTGGTGAACGGGTCGAAGACCTACATCACCAGCGGTCACCGGGCCGACTTCGTGACGACGGCGGTGTGCACGGATTTCCCGGGAAGCGGCAACCTGACCCTGCTCGTGATCGACAAGGACTCGCCCGGATTCACCGTGGGACGCCGGTTGGAGAAGTTGGGCTGGCACTGCTCCGACACCGCCGAGCTGTCCTTCGTGGATGTACGGGTGCCCGTGACCAACCGGATCGGCGCGGAGAACACCGGCTTCCTGGCGATCATGCAGCACTTCGCGGCGGAGCGGCTCTCGCTGGCCACGCAGGCGTACGCGACCGCGCAACGCTGTGTGGAGCTGGCGGTGCGCTGGTGCCGGGACCGGCAGACCTTCGGGCGTCCGCTGGTCGGCCGGCAGGTGGTCCGGCACCGGTTGGCCGAGATGCACACGCGGGCCGAGGCCGCCCGGTCGTACGTCCACGAGGTGGCCGCCCGGGTAGCTGCGGGCGAGCCGGTGGTGACCGAGGTGGCGATGGCGAAGAACGTGGCCGTGGCCGCCTGCGACCACGTGGTCGACCAGGCGCTGCAACTGCACGGTGGCTTCGGCTACCTGCGCGACGCCGAGGTGGAACGGCACTACCGCGACGCGCGGATCCTCGGCATCGGCGGCGGCACCACCGAGATCATGAACGAGATCATCGCGAAGGGCATGGGCCTATGACCGTCTTGGACAGCGCGATCGACCCGTCCGCGCCCGCGTATGCGGCGAACCGGGCGGCCCTGGTGGAGCGGCTGGCCGAGCTGGACGCCGCGCTCGACCAGGCGCGCGCGGGCGGCGGTGAGAAGTACGTGTCGCGGCACCACGCGCGCGGCAAGCTGCTGCCCCGGGAGCGGATCGAGTTGCTGGTCGACGCCGACAGCCCGTTCCTCGAACTGTCGCCGGTGGCCGCCTACGGCACGGACTTCCCGGTCGGGGCCAGCGTGGTCACCGGCATCGGGGTCGTCGAGGGCGTGGAGTGCCTGATCGTCGCCAACGACCCGACCGTACGCGGCGGCGCGGTCAATCCGTGGTCCCTCGCCAAGACCCGGCGGGCCGGTGAGATCGCCCTGGCCAACCGGCTGCCCATGGTCAACCTGGTCGAGTCGGCCGGGGCGGACCTGCCCACCCAGGCGGAGATCTTCATCCCCGGCGGTCGGGTGTTCCGTGACCTGACCCGCCTCTCGGCGGCGGGCATCCCCACGGTCAGCGTGGTCTTCGGCAACGCGACGGCCGGTGGCGCGTACGTGCCGGGGATGTCGGATCACGTGATCATGATTCGGGACCGGTCACAGGTCTACCTGGCCGGGCCGCCGCTGGTGAAGATGGCCACCGGCGAGGTCACCGACGACGAGTCGCTGGGCGGCTCGGCGATGCACGCCGGCACGTCCGGGTTGGCCGACTACCTGGCCGAGGACGAGCGCGACGGTATCCGTCTGGCCCGTCAGTGCGTACGCCGGCTGAACTGGCGCAAGCGGGGTCCCGCGCCACGTACGGCGGTGCCGCAGCCGCCGAAGTACGACCCGGAGGAGCTGCTGGGCATCGTCAGCTCCGATCTGAAGGTGCCGTTCGACCCGCGTGAGGTGCTGGCCCGCATCCTGGACGGCAGTGACTTCGACGAGTTCAAGCCGGCGTACGGGGACTCGCTGGTCACCGGCTGGGGCGAGCTGCACGGTTATCCGGTGGGCGTGCTGGCCAACGCGCGGGGGGTGCTGTTCAGCGCGGAGGCGCAGAAGGCGGCCCAGTTCATCCAGCTCGCCAACGCCTCCGACACCCCGTTGATCTTCCTACAGAACACCACCGGTTACATGGTCGGCACCGAGTACGAGCAGCGCGGGATCATCAAGCACGGCGCGCTGATGATCAATGCCGTGTCCAACTCGACGGTGCCGCACCTCACGGTGAACCTCGGGGCCTCGTACGGGGCCGGCAACTACGGCATGTGCGGTCGGGCGTACGAGCCGAGGTTCCTGTTCGCCTGGCCGAACGCCAAGTCGGCGGTGATGGGCCCGGCGCAGCTCGCCGGCGTGCTGTCGATCGTGGCCCGGCAGGCGGCCGCCGCCCGTGGACGTGCCTACGACGAGGAGTCCGACGCGGCGATGCGGATGATGGTCGAGCAGCAGATCGAGTCGCAGTCGGGAGCGCTGTTCCTCTCCGGCCGGCTCTACGACGACGGGGTCATCGACCCTCGGGACACGCGTACCGTCCTCGGGCTCTGCCTATCGGCGATCCACAACGGACCGGTGCAGGGCGCCGACAGCTTCGGCGTCTTCCGGATGTAGAGAGGGCCACCAATGATCACCAGACTGCTCGTGGCCAACCGGGGCGAGATCGCCCGCCGGGTCTTCGCCACCTGCCGGGCGATGGGCGTACAGACCGTCGCCGTGCACTCGGACGCGGACGCCGACGCGCCCTTCGTCGCCGAGGCCGACCAGGCGGTCCGGCTGCCGGGCGCCACGCCGGCCGAGACGTACCTGCGGGTGGATCTCATCCTGGACGCGGCGCGGCGCAGCGGCGCGGACGCCGTCCACCCGGGTTACGGGTTCCTCGCCGAGAACGCGGAGTTCGCGGCGGCGGTGACCGATGCGGGCCTGACCTGGGTCGGTCCGCCGGCCAAGGTCATCGCCGCGATGGGTGACAAGCTGGCGGCGAAGGCGCTGCTCGCCGAGGCGGGCGTGCCAATGCTGCCGAGCTGGACCGGCGCCGACCAGGCCACCGACTTCCCGGTGCTGGTGAAGGCGTCCGCCGGTGGCGGTGGCCGAGGCATGCGGATCGTCCGGGACGCCGCCGAGCTCGCCGAGGCCGTCGCCTCCGCGCGGCGCGAGGCGGCTTCGGCGTTCGGTGACGGCACGGTCTTCATCGAGCGGTACGTCGAGCGCGGCCGGCACGTCGAGGTGCAGATCCTCGGCGACACCCACGGGATCGTGCACGTGCTCGGCGTCCGGGAGTGCTCGATCCAGCGCCGGCACCAGAAGATCATCGAAGAGGCGCCCGGTCTCGTGCCAGCCGAGGTGCGCGAGCGTCTGCACGAGGCGGCCGAGGCCGCCGGACGAGCGGTCGACTACGTGGGCGCGGGCACTGTCGAGTTCCTGTTGACGCCCGACGGGGCGGTCTACTTCCTCGAGATGAACACCCGACTCCAGGTGGAGCATCCGGTCACCGAACTGACCACTCCGGACGGGCTGGACCTGGTCCGGATGCAGGTGCTGGTGGCCGAGGGTGAGCCGCTGCCCGTGCGTCAGCACCATGCCACCGCGCGCGGCCACGCGATCGAGGTGCGGCTCTGCGCCGAGGAGCCGGCGAAGGGTTGGCGGCCCGCCACCGGCACCCTGCACCGCTTCCACGTGCCGGGCGTGGACCGGGAGTTCGGCTGGATCCAGCCGGCGGGCCTGCGACTCGACTCCGGCGTGGTGGCGGGCTCGGTGGTGGGCGTGCACTACGACTCGCTGCTCGCCAAGGTGATCGCCGTGGCGCCGACCCGGTCCGAGGCCATCCGCGCGCTCGCGGGCGCGCTGGCGCGGGCCGAGATCCACGGCGTCGCCACCAACCGGGATCTGCTGGTCCGGGTGCTGGGCAGCCCGGAGTTCGCGGCCGGCGAGATCGACACCGGCTTCCTGGACCGGCACCCGGAGGTCTTCGCGCCACTGCTCCCCGCCGACCAGCTCCCGGTCACCGCGCTCGCCGCCGCGTTGGCCGGCGCCGCACACCGCCGATCGACCGCGCCGGTCCTCGGCGGTCTCCCCTCCGGCTGGCGCAACGTGCCGGCCGTCGGACAGGTCAACCGCTTCACCGGTCCGGACGGCGAGATCGAGGTCCACTACCGGCTCGACCGCACCGGCCGGCTCGCCGAGTGGTCCGTCGAACGCGACACCGATGAGCGAGCCGGCGGCCCGTCCACGGTCGAGCTGGTCGTGGCCACCCCGGACCGCGTGGTCCTCGACGTCGACGGGGTGCGGCGGTCGTACCGCGTACACCGGGTGGGGTCGGAAGTCTTTGTGGACGGCCCGGACGGGGCGGCGAGCCTGGCCGAGCTGCCGCGTCTGCCACTGCCGACCGCGGAGCTGGCCGCCGGGTCGCTGCTCGCGCCACTGCCCGGCGCGGTGACCCGGGTGCACGTCGAGGTCGGCCAGCGCGTCGCAGCGGGCGACCTTCTGCTCACCCTCGAAGCGATGAAGCTGGAACATCCCGTCCTCGCCCCGACCGACGGCGTGGTCGCCGAACTGCCGGTGCCCGCCGGCGGTCAGGTACGGACGGGCGCCGTGCTGGCCGTTATCGGAAAGGACCACTGATGACCATCGACCTCACTTCCGAACAGGACCAGTTGCGCGACGCGGTACGGGCGCTCGGCCGCCGGTACGGGCACGGCTACTTCGTCGAGAAGGCGAAGGCCGGCGAACACACCACCGAGCTGTGGGCCGAGGCGGGCCGGCTCGGCTACCTGGGGGTCAACATCCCCACCGAGTACGGCGGCGGGGGCGGCGGCATCACCGAACTGGCCATCGTCTGCGAGGAGTTGGCGGCGGCCGGCTGCCCGCTGCTGCTGTTGGTGGTGTCCCCGGCCATCGCGGCCACCGTGATCGCCCGACATGGCACCGAGGAACAGCGCAAACGGCACCTGCCCGGTCTCGCCGACGGCTCGGCGAAGATCGTCTTCGCGATCACCGAGCCGGAGGCCGGATCCAACTTCCACCGTCTCGGCACGGCGGCCCGCCGCGACGGCGACGACTGGCTGCTCAACGGCCGCAAGTGCTACATCTCCGGGGTCGACGAGGCGGGCCATGTGCTCGTCGTCGCGAGGACGGAGGACTCCTCCACCGGAAAGCTCAAGCCCGCGCTCTTCATCGTGCCGACCGACGCGGCCGGGCTGACCCGGTCCAAGCTGGACATGGAGATCGTGTCCCCGGAGAACCAGTTCCTGCTCTACCTCGACGACGTGCGGGTGCCCGCCGACGCGCTGGTCGGCGAGTCCCTCGACGCCGGGCTGCCGGCCCTGTTCAGTGGGCTCAACCCCGAGCGGATCACGGTGGCCGCGATGGGTGCCGGCACCGGCCGGTACGCCATCGAGCGCGCCAGCGAGTACACCGCCACCCGCAAGGTCTGGGGTGGCCGGAGCATCGGCTCCCACCAGGGCGTGTCGCATCCGCTGGCGCACGCGGCCGTGCAGGTGGAGCTGGCCCGCCTGATGATCCAGAAGGCGGCCACGCTGTACGACGCCGGCCGTGACCTGGAGGCCGGGGTGGCCGGCAACATGGCCAAGTACGCGGCCGGCGAGGCCGCGGCGCTCGCCGTGGACACCGCCGTGCAGGCCCTCGGCGGGGCCGGCATGACCACCGAGTACGGGGTGGCGACGCTGTTGGGCGCGGTACGGGCGGGTCGGATAGCCCCGGTCAGCCGGGAGATGATCCTCAACTTCGTCGCCCAACATGTCCTGGGTCAGGAGAAGTCCTACTGAGGCGCGGCGGTCAGCCCGGGGGCGCGGCAGGCGGCGTCGATGCGGTGCACCGGGCGGACGCGGCGGCCCAGCCCTTCCAGCAGCGAGTCCTCGACGTGGAAGTCGTGGATGCGCAGCCGGTGCCGGGGCAACTCCTCCTCGCTCGGGCAGAGCACCTGCGCCCGCACGAGGCCGACGGGCACGTACCGGACCCCACCCCGTTCCTGCAGGATCACCATGTTGACGTCGTCGGTGGTCACCACGTGCCCTCGTACGTCCTCGGTCGGGCCGTTCTCGGCGCCCACGGTGGTGACGGTGAGGGGCAGGACCGGTGTGCTGATCACCGGCAGCGCGGCCCAGACCAGCATGACCAGCACCGCCACCTCGGTCACCGACGCCAGCGGACGGATGACCACGCCGGGCAGCGGCCCGGCGATGAACAGCGTCAGCACCGGCGGGACCATCAGCAGCGCCAGCACCAGCAGCTCACCCTCCGCACCGGCGGCGCGCAGCGTGGGCACCATCAGCCACCCGTACCCGGCGAACAGCGCGACGATCGCCAGGACCCGGGGTACGACCCATGCGTGCAACCGCTCCGGCCGGAGCTGGAACGCGGCCGCGAACGCCGGCAGCAGCAGCGGCAGGTAGAGCAGCGGCCAGGTGAGCAGGGCGAGCAGAAAGCTGGCCAGCACGAACCAGGCCGGGGTGAGGTCCGCCCAGCGGGCGAAGAGTGGACGACGTCGGGTGCCGGGTGGCAGGCGCTCCACGCTCACGGCCAGCACCGCGCCGAGCGCGAAGACGGCGACCAGCCCGGTGGAGAGCAGTCGGGCCGCGGTGGTGAGGAAACCCGCGAGCAGGTTGACCGTCCCGACGTTGGCGACCAGCAACAGGGTTGTCTGTAGCTCGCCGCCCGCCTCCACCCCGAGCCGGAGCACCGAGAAGATCGCCGGCACGCCCACGACGGCGGTCCAGAACGACTGGCTGGCCCGCGCCCGCCGCTCCGCCGGGTCCCACCGCACCGGCACGGCGTCGGCGACGCGGTCCGTGTCGCCGATGGGTTCGGCGCGCGGCCTCTCGTCGGCGTCCGGATCCACGTGGTCGGTCGGTACGGACGCGCGCGGCGTCGGCACCGGGCCGTCGGCGCCCGCGTCACCGGTCGCGGTCCGCGCCGCGCTCACCGCGGGGGCGCCTTGTCGTCGAAGTCGACAAGCTCCGGTACCTCCAGCGGCTGCGGCTGGCTCCTCTCGACCCGCAGCCACGGGCCCAGGGTCCGGTTGTACGCCGTCTGCCACGGGCTGGCCTGCCCGTCGCGCCCCTGCAGGTAGCTCTTCTGAAGGAAGAACGCGACCAGGTCACGCAGCGCCGGGTCGCCGATCGGCACACCGATGCCCAGCAGCTCACTCGTACCGAAGGGCAGATCGACGATCTCGAACTCCTTCGGGTACGAGGCGAGGAAGCCCGCGAGGATCGTCTCGTCCGAGCTGACCGCGTCGTACCGACCGGCGCGGATGCCGCTCACGCAGTCCCAGACGTCCTTCACCACCAACGCCTTGATTTGGCGCTTCTCCAGCTCGGTCTCGGTGGTGGAGCCGCCGCTGGTGCAGATCTTGTACTTCGGGTTCCGCAGATCCTCGATGGTGCGGATCTCGTCCTTCAGCCGGACCGGCACCAGCACCTCCTGCGTGGTGACGAAGTACGGCCCGGCGAAGCTGACCACCTTCTTGCGCTCCTCGGTCATCGAGAAACTGGACATCACCAGGTCTACGGTGCCGCCCTGCAGGTACGGAATCCGGTCCTCGGTGGCCACCGCCACGAACTCCAACTGCTGCTCGCCCTGGTAGCCGAGGGAAGCGGCGATGTACCGGCCGATCTCGACGTCGAAGCCGATGTGCTGGCCGTTACGGAGGTCGCCCATCAGCGGCTCGTTGGTGGCGACGCCGATGCGCAGCTTGGACTGGCCGTAGATGTGCGACTCACGCATCTTCTCCTGCACGGACGGCAGGTCCGGTTCCTTGCGGCTGTCACACCCGGCGGCGGCTGCCAGGGTGAGGGTCAGGGCAACCGCCAGCGTCGTCGCGACCGAGCGGATCCGGGACTGGGTACTGGGTACGTTCATGGCGACCTCGCTGACAGACCAGCCTGCGGAACACCGAGAGTAGCGAGACCGGTCCACTGCGTACGCATGCCGTTCGGTCAGGTCGACCCAACCGTTCGATCGACGCCGATCGGCGTGGCGGATCGCCTCTGCGGTTGACAGCGAGCCGGGCCACGACATGCTGGAAGGGTGAATCGACTCTCCAGGATCGATGCGAGGATGGTGGCGGCGGTCGCGGCGCCGAGTGCCCTCGCGCTGCTGATCCTGCTGGTCGTCCTGCGCCGGCAGGACCTTGTCGGGGTCGTTCTCGCACTGTTGTGCGTGCTGCTGGCGACAGTTGCCACGGTCGCCGTGTCGGCCGCCCGCCAGCGTGACGAACCGGAGCCGGCGGAGCAGCCGAACCCCACCGCCCCACCGGACCTGATGCCGTACGGCATCGACGCGGACACCCTCGACGCGCTGGACAGCCGGGACGCGTTGCGTGCGGTGCGTGACCGGGGACGGACGCGCGGCGGGCTCAGCGACCGGTGAGAGTGGGGGCGGTGAGCGCGTCGACGCCCCGGCCGGCCAGGCAGCGGTAGACCCGGTCGACGTTGCCGTCGACGGGCGGCAACACCTCCAGGTGCCAGCCGGCCGGCTCGGTGATCTCGGTGGTCAGCCGGAACGTGGTGGCGCTGCACACCTGTCGTACCTGCTCGGCGGCGACCACCTCGTCGTGGTCCGCGCCCATTAGCGGCACCGGCAGGATGCCCTCGGCGTACGCCTCCCAGGTGTGCCGGCCGTCGCAGGGGACCCGCGCCGCCTCCGCACGTTCGCCGCGGATGCGCACCGGGCCGAAGCACTCCAGTTCGGGCAGACAGCGGGCGCCACTGGGCAGTGCGGTCGGCACGCCCGCACAACCGGGCAGTGGTCCGGTTGCCGGGGCCGCGACCCGGGTCACCGAGGGGGACGGGCCGGGCGGTCCTTCACTGCTGGCCACCCAGGCGCCGGTGGTGGCGGAGGCGGCGAGCGCCAGCGCGCCGGCGCCTCCGAGGAACCAGCGTCGCCGCCAGCGCCGGCCGCCGGGCACGCCGGGGCGGGTGTCCTCGACCGGTGGACGGGGACCGGGCTGGCCGGTGCCGTACAGGCCGGACCTGGACGAGCCACCGCCGATCGAGGCGCCGCCGCTGAGGGGGGCGCCACTCACCGGGGCGGCCGGCCCGCCGAACGGCAGGGTGGCGAGCAGGTCGTGCAGTTCGAGCGCCGAGGGTCGCTCGCCCGGATCGTTGGCCATGCCGAGCCGCAGCACGTCGATCAACTCGTCCGGCACGCCGGGCAGGGCGGGGATCGGCTGGCTGAACATCTCCAGCACGGTCACCAGACTGGGATTGCGCTCGGACTGCCACCGCGGCGGCCGGCCGTGCATCACCGCGTAGAGGGTGGCGCAGAGCGCGTACACGTCAACGGCCGGCGATGGCGGGCTGTGGCTGAACATCTCCGGTGGCGCGTACGCCGGGGTGAGCACCTCCAGGGTGACCGAGGCGTCCCGGGCCTCGGCCAGCACGGCCAGCCCGAAGTCGGCAAGCACCGCCGAGTTGAAGTGCGAGTAGAGGATGTTCGCGGGCTTGACGTCCCGGTGCAGCACCCCGGCGCCGTGCGAGTGGGCCAACGCGTCGGCGATCTTGATGCCGAGGTCACGGGCCTCCACCGGGCCGAGCGGCGAGTTGCGCATCCGCTCGGCGTACGACCCGTCGCAGAGTTCCATGATCAGGTACGGGTGCTGGTCGACGGTCACGCCGACGTCGAAGAGGTCCACGACGTGCGGGTGCGACGACATCCGTCCGGCCGCGCGCGCCTCGCGCAGGAAGCGGGCCTGGTCGCGTTCGCTGTCCAGCGTGCGATTTTCGACCTTGACGGCGACCTCGCGATCGACGGAGATCTGCGTGGCCTGGTAGACGGTGGCATAACCGCCTCGGGCAAAGACCCGCAAATCGGTCAGACCGGGCACGATCGGCACCGGCAGGCCGCCGGTCGGGGTGTCGGTCACCGCTCGAAAATACCCAACCCTGCCGGTGGCTCAGCGCACCGCGTCGGCCGAAGCGGCCGGCGCTGGGACGGCAGAGGCGGACGGCGTGCCCCGGCGAGCGTCCACCCGCAGGCCGACCGCGGTGGCCACCGCACCGAGCCCTTCCCACGCGGCCACGCCGAAGAACCTGTCGGGAGCGATGTCGGCCAGCACGGCGATGGTGAACACGGTGAAGGTGACCAACCGGAACACCACCGTGAACCGGTAGAACGACCGCCACTCGGTGACCGTCGCGAGCAGGTAGTAGACGCCCATGTTGAACGCCGCCATCGAGGACGCCAGCAGGAAGGTGCCGGTGTAGTCGCCGGAGGAACGCGTCACCGGCACCTCGAACCCGAGCATGCGCAACTGCGCCTCCGGCCAGAGCAGACCGACGGCGCCCATCACGAGCGCCAGGACGCCGAAGACCGCGATGGTCCAGCCGGCGACGGAACGCGGCAGCTTCATGGTGGGCCTCCCCCGGGCACGGCGACGGTCACCACTGTGGAACACCGCGCGGTGGTGACACGCTAGCCGCTCCCCGGGACAACCACATCCCCAGAACCGCCAAAACCCACCGAACCCCCACCCGCCACCGGGCGACGATCATGAAGCTATTGCGTCGACACGCCGGCGTCGGTGGCAACAACTTCATGATCATCGGGCGGGGGGTTCGGGTTCGTGGGGGTCAGGCGTTCCTGGAGGGCTTTGGCGGCCCGTCGTTCGCTGCGTTGTTCCGTCGCGTACGCCAGGCGGACCGCCTCGTCGGCGCAGGACCGGGCCTCCTCCGGGTAGCCGCAGGCCGCCAACGCCTCGGCGAGCACACTCGCCGCGATCACCTGACTGCGTACGTCCTCGGCGGGTGCGGCGACCGCCCGTCGGGCCCAGTCCAGCGCCTGCTCCCGCTGACCGTGGGCGAGCAGCGCCGACGCGTACCGGGCCATGGTCTGGCGGCGGGACAGGAGCAGGGAGGGCGTGGCGGCGGCGGCC
Organism: Micromonospora sp. DT44; assembly: GCF_049841635.1. NCBI lineage: Bacteria > Bacillati > Actinomycetota > Actinomycetes > Micromonosporales > Micromonosporaceae > Micromonospora > Micromonospora sp. DT44. The sequence continues at coordinate 44,187 of NZ_JBNCKS010000015.1, forward strand.
GTCGCCACGGGGGCGAGCAGCCCGACCGCGGTCGCCGGATCGCCGGCCGCCAGTCGGGCGGTGGCCAGCAGCACCCGGGGCGCGACCTGCGCCGGTGCCTGCGGGTTGTGCGGCTCGACGGCCGTCAACACCGCCCGGGCGGCCTGCTCGGCGGTCTCGTGGTCGCCCATGTCCAGCGCCACGAAGCCGCGCAGCGTGCCGGCCATCCCGGTGAGCAGCGGGTGGGAGGTCTGTTCGGCGTACACCAGGGCGTCGGTGAGCAGGTCGGCCGCGTGTTCCGGCTCGCCCAGCCCGCGCGCCACGACGGCCCGGACCACCAGCGCGAACCCGCGCCCCCAGTCGTCGGAGGCGGCCGCGAACTCGCGGTACGCGCGGCGGGCCTCCCGGTCCGCCTCGGCCAGGTCGCCCAGCTCCGCGGTGGCGAAGGCGGCGACCGCGCGCAGCGTACCCACCGCCCACGCCTCGCCCACACGCTCGCCGAAGGGCAGGAAGACCTGCGCCAGGCGGCACGCCTCCCGCAGCCGACCGGCGAGCAGCCGGGCGAACGCGGTGGTGCCCCGCAGCCACGCCCGACCGTACGGGTCCTTCAGCTCGGCGAAGAGCCGTGCGGCCCGACCGAGCACGGCGTCGGTGCCGGCGAAGTCACCCCGGGTGGTGGTCACCCACGCCAGGTTCTGCAGCGACCAGGCCTGCCCGCGCCGATCCTGCGCGGCGAGACTGACCTGGTACGCGGCGGCCAGCCGGCTGCTCGCCTGGCTCAGCCGACCGGCCACGAAGTCGCCCATGCCGAGCCGGCGCATGGCGGACGCGCGCAGCGTGGGCAGCCCTTCGGCGGTGGCCACCTGCAACGCCTCCTGCCAGGCGGCCTCCGCCCGGCCCCGCTCACCGAGGGTCTGCTGGGCCTGCCCGGCGAGCAGCAGAGCGCTGGCCCGGGTGGCGTCGTCCCCCGCGTTCGCGGCGATCTTCTCGGCGAAGGCGAGCGCGTCCACGACCCGACCGATCTGCAACAGCGCGCGGGCGTGCACCACCCGGTCGATCGCCGGCACCCCGTCGCGGGCCAGTTCGCTGGCGCGTTCGGCGTACTCGACGGCGAGGGCGGGCTCCCCGGCAGACAGCGAGCGGCGGGCGGCCCGGCCGAGTGCGGCGATCCCGAGCGGGACCACGGCGCGGGCCGGGGCGTCCGGTCGCAGTTTCACCGCGTCGGCGAGCGTGGCCGCCCGCTGCACGTGTGCGGCGACGAAGTCGTCGCGGGCCTCCTCCGAGAAGCCGCCCGCCGTGACACCTTCGGCCGGCACGGCCCAGCGGGCCAACGCGGCGTGCCGCTCGGCCAACTCCGCCTTACTCACCCCGGCGTACGCGGCCTCCCGCATGAGCGGCGTGGCGAACGCGTACCCGGACCGGGTGCGGTGCAGCATGCGGCGTTGCAGCAGCTCCTCGACGGCCCGGTCGAACTCGACGGCGACCACCGCCGACGGTCTCCCGTCCCGGCGCTGCTCGCGGAGCGCTTCCAGCGCGCCCGTCGGCACGGTGTCGCCGACGACGGCGGCGTCGCGCAGCACGGAACGGGCGTCCGGGGGCAGCGCGTCGATCCGGGCGGCGAGGACGGCCGCGAGGTCCCGGGAGAGCAGCCGGCTGCCCAGCGAGCCGGGCACCAACCGCCAGCCGGACGAGTCCTGGTCCCGCGTGTTGGCGGCGGTGGTCAGCGCGCCGCGCTCGATCAGCAGGGTGACCAACTCGGCCAGGTAGAACGGGTTGCCCTGGGCGGTGGCGAGCAGCCGGTCGGCGTCGGCCGGCGGCAACTTCCCGCCGCCGAGATAGCTGGTGAGCAGGCGGGCCGCGTCGGCGCCCCGCAGCGGCGGCAGGGAGTGCACCTCGGCGTCCGCGACACGGGTCAACGCACCGGCGGTACGGACCAGCTCGGGGCGGCCGAGCAGCAGGACGAGCACCGGGCCGGTGAGTCGGGAGAGGGTCGACCCGAGGGCGCTGATGGTCTCGGCGGTCGCGTCGTGCAGGTCGTCCACCACGATCACCAGCGGCGCTTCCGAGGCGAGCCCGCTGAGCAGGTCGGCCACGGCGTTCGGCACCGCCTCGGCGTCGGCGGCCGCCGTACCCGCGGCGCCCCACTCGCCGTTGTCCGTGCTGTTGTGCGCGGGCAGTTCGGCGTAGCCGAGCAGGGCGAGCAGTTGGTCGGTGGCGATCGGAGCCGTCTCACCCGAGCGGGCGAGACGCTGGCCGAGTCGGCGTAGCCGCTCCTCCACGGCCGGCCGGGTCAGCGCGGTGGCCGCGTCGCTGGGGAGACCGACGGCGGCACGGACCAGGTCGGCCAGGGGCGCGAGCCGACGCCGCTCGCCGAAGGCGGCGCAGCGCACCGACAGCACCCGCGCGCCGGTGTGTGCCGCGTACCGGCCGGCGCCCACGTCGTACCCGGCCGCGAGGCGCTCCACCTCGGCGGCGAACCGGGACTTGCCGATGCCCGCCTCGGCGGTCATCAGCAGCACCCGCGGGTCACCCTGGTCGATCACCTCGGCGAGTCGGCCGGCGACCCGCCCGATCTCGGTCTCCCGGCCCACGTAGGGCGCCTCGTCGCCGAGACCCGAGCGGGTGCCCGGCGCGTCCAACAGGCCCAGCAGCTCGTACGCCTCGACCGGCTCCCGCTTGCCCTTGAGCCGCAGCGGGCGCAGCGCCCGCCAGGAGGCGACGTGCCGGGTGGCGGCGGCGGTGCGCCCGCCGGCGTAGACCGCGCCGACGGCAGCGGCGTCGGCCAGCCGGGCGGCGGTGTTCACCGTGTCGCCGATGACCGTGTACTCGATTGCGGCCTGGATGCCCGCGATGACGTCGCCCGTGTTCAGGCCGACCCGCAGACCGAGCGGCGCGCCGCCGCCCCGCTCGTCGTCGAGCACCCGGCGCACCGCCCGCTGCATCGACAGGGCGGCCCGGACGGCCCGCTCGGCGTCGTCCTCGTGCGCCACCGGCGCCCCGAAGACCGCCATGATCCCGTCGCCGGTCAGCTTGTCGACGTGCCCGCCGAAGGTCTTGACGGCACCGGCCAGGGCGGCGAGCACGCGGTCGGTGACCGCGCCGACGCGTTCCGGGTCGAGATCCTCCGACCAGGAGGTGAATTCGGAGAGGTCACCGAAGAGAACGGTGACGACCCGGCGCTCGGCCGCCGGCAACGTGGCGGCCGCCGGGAGCGCGGCGCCGCAGTTGTGGCAGAACCGTGCGCCGGGGACGGCTACGGTTCCGCACACCGGACAGGTCACGTGTGCTCCAACCCACTGACCCCCGGCGCGGATTCCCCGCTGTCGACGCCCAGATACTCCAACTGGGCACGGACCGACCATTCCGCCGCCCACCAGAGCGAGCGGTCCACGTCCGCGTAGACCGCCGCGACCACGTCGGCGGGCGTCCGTGCGCCGGCGTCGACCGCCGACCGGACCTGGTCGAGCCGGGCACGCCGGTGGGCGAGGTAGAACTCGGCGGCGGCGGCGCAGTCGGCCAGCGCCGGGCCGTGGCCCGGCAGCGCCGGGATCCCGGTGTACGCGGACAGCAGCTCGAGGCTGCTCAGGTAGTCGCCGAGGTTCCCGTCCGGGTGGGCGACCACGGTGGTGCCCCGGCCCAGGATGGTGTCACCGGTGAGCACCACCCGCTCGTCGCCGCACTCGGCCAGGAAGCAGACCGAGTCGGCGGTGTGGCCGGGGGTGTTCAGCAGGCGGATGCCGAGGGTCCCGTCGAGCGTGGTCTCGGCGCTCAGTGGCGTACCGCCGATGGTGTGCGCCGGGTCGGCGGCGAGGACCGGCGCACCGACCAGCTCGCGCAGGCGGGCGGCGCCCTCGGTGTGGTCCGGGTGGCCGTGGGTGATGAGGATCAGGCCGATCGGGCCGTGCTCCGCGATCCGCTTCAGGTGCCCCTCGTCGGCCGGCCCGGGGTCGACCACGATGGCGTGGTCGGCGTCGGGCGCGCGCAGCACCCAGGTGTTGGTCCCGTCGAGGGTCATCGGCCCCGGGTTCGGCGCGCGCAGCAATGAAACCCACGCCGGCAGCTCGCCAGCCAATGCCGCCACGGCCCCCGTCACGTGCCCGCTCATGGCTGCGATCGTACGACCCCGCCCCCCACTCCCCGCGATCTTGCACTTCCTGCTGCTACTTCATGCCTGTTCACGGCATTCGTCGGGACAGGAAGTGCAAGATCGCGGTGGGGTCAGGCGACCTCGACGATCAGTTCGATCTCCACCGGGGCGTCCAGGGGGAGTTCGGCCACGCCTACCGCGCTTCTCGCGTGACGGCCGGCCTCGCCGAAGACGGTGCCGAACAGGTCAGAGGCACCGTTGATCACGGCGGGCTGGCCGATGAACCCGGGGGCCGAGGCCACAAAACCGGTCACCTTGACCACCTTGACCACGTTCTCCAGGCCGACCAGCGAGTCAACCGCCGCCAGCGCATTGAGCGCGCACCGCTGGGCGAGGTCCTTGGCCTGCTCGGCGGAGATCCCCGCGCCGACCTTGCCGGTCGCCAGGAGCTTGCCCTCGGCGATGGGCAACTGGCCCGAGACGTACACGTGCTGCCCGGACTGCACGGCCGGCACGTAGCTGGCCACCGGCGGCGCCACGTCGGGCAGTTCGAAGCCCAACTCGGCGAGCTTCGCGTGGGGGCCGTTGCTCATCGCGTCACCTCGTCGTTCGCGATCGCGGAGCGTCGCCGCGCCGGAGTCCCGGCGCTCACGCCTTGGGTCGCTTCAGGTACGCCACGAGCTGGTCCGGGTTCGGGCCGGGGACCACGGCGACGAGTTCCCACCCGTCCTCACCCCAGTTGTCGAGGATCTGCTTGGTCGCGTGGACCAGCAGAGGGACCGTGGAGTATTCCCACTTCTGCATCGCTGGAGGGCTCCCTCGTGGTGCGGACTTCGTCGAGGCACAGCCTACGGTCCGCTGGCCGGGCGGGGCGCGGGACGTTGCTCCGGCGTTGCCGGCAGCTCTCCACAGGGCCCCTCGTGCCCGTACCCCTGCGGGCAACGCGAGCGGTCGGGCAGCAACAGGTCGCAGAAGACCCGGTGCCGGTTGTTCTGGTCGTCCGCGTTGGACACGGTCGTCTCGCCCGCGTCCAGTTCCGGCAGGAAGCCCAGCGACACCGCGACCCGCCCGGCCAGCGTGGTCGCCGCCGCCAGATCGGGCACCCGGATCGGCAGATGGATGACGAAACCCGGCTCGTCGTCGTCCCGCGACCGCTCGACCGGCCGATTCGACGCTCGGGCGATCCCCGGTGGCTCCGAAACCCGGCGGTACGACCGCTCGTTGATGGGCAGGTTGCCGACCAGCCCGCCGGCCGCCTCACCCGTGGACCCGAGCCGCCGTTGCCGGTCGTTCGTCGGGAACTGGGTGCGAGGGATGTTGTCCGCGTCGCGCATGAACTGCCTCCGGTCGTACCTCTCGGATCACGCTTCCGGTCGGGTTCAACCAACCGTTCCGGTCCCCCGCACCGGGACGAAGGTAGGTCCACGGGGGCGGTCCCGCCAACAGGACGCGCACGATCAGTCACCCTGAGTCACATATGTGACAGACCGGGGGCAGGAATCCCGACTGCGTCGGATGTCACCATCCGCTTCTCCGGGTCGAGAAGTGACGTACGGCGCGGTAGGGGCGACACCGAACCGGCGGTCGGCCGCTACCCTCTCGGTCGGACGGTCGCGCAGCGCCCGGCCGCCCGCTCGATCTCGCTCGGCGCCCGGCGTGGCGGCCGGGCGCCGCACCCCCGGGGGAACGAGATGACCCAACCGCCCAGCGGCGACCAGTCCGGCCCGCGCGCCCTTCCGCCGGCCCACCCGAACCCCGCCGGCCAGCCCGAGGCAGCGGTCAGCCCCGGGCAGTCCGACCCGACGACCTCCACCGCTGAGTCCGGCGCGCCGGACTCACCGGCCCAGCCCGTCATCCCGGCCCAGCCCGGCCCGTCGACGCAGCCCGGCCAGCCCGCCGGGGCCAGCCAGCCGGCGCTCCCCGATCAGGGCGCTGGGTCCGCTCAATCCGCCCCCGGTGGGCAGCTCGCCCTCCCCGGCCAGCCCTTCTCCGGCCAGCCCGTCTCCGGCCAGCCCTTCCCTGGTCAGCCTGTCTCCGGCCAGCCCTTCCCTGGTCAGCCCGTCTCCGGCCAGCCCTTCCCTGGTCAGCCCGTCTCCGGCCAGCCCTTCCCTGGTCAGCCCGTCTCCGGCCAGCCGCTCTCCGGTCAGCCCGTCTCCGGTCAGCCCGTCTCTTCCGGTCAGCTCGGGGCAGGGGCGTTTGCCTCGCAGCCCGGAGCGCCGGCCACCCCCGCCCCGCCCGTTGGCGTCCCGCAGACCGGGGGCCCGGCTGACACGTCGGCGCTGCCCGTCTCCCCGGGCGCGATTCCGCCGCCCCCGCCCGGCTACCCGCCGTACGCCGGCACCGCCGAGCCGAAGAAGAAGCGCGGTCTGCTGATCGCGGCCATCGCGCTGGCCGTGATCATGGTGCTCTGCGTGGGCGGTGGCGTCGTGACGTTCCTGACCCTGCGTAACGCCGAGTCCGGCGAGGGCGCGAAGGAGCCGGCGGTCGCCGTCGACGAGTTCCTCACCGCCGTCTACAAGGATCGGGACGCCGGCAAGGCCGCCGACCACGTCTGCGCCGCCTCGCGCGACGACAAGAAGATCGCCGCCAAGGTGGCGGAGGTGGAGAAGTACGCCGCCACGTACCAGAACCCCCGGTTCAAGTGGACCACCCCGAAGGTCGACAACCAGACCGGCGACCGGGCCACCGTCTCCACCCGGGTCACCATGACCACGGCCGACGAGAAGGTGGCCGACCAGGACCTGCGCTTCACCGTGGTGCAGAAGACGGGTTGGTGGGTCTGCGAGGTCGCGTGACCCGTCGCCCTGGATAGGCTCGACAGGTGCGTGCACCTGAGCGGCCGTCCGACCCGGCCGGTAGCGGATGGTCGGCCCGACTCCACGTCGTGACCGGCAAGGGCGGCACCGGCAAGACCAGCGTCGCGGCGGCGCTGGCCCTGGCGCTGGCCGCCGGTGGCCGGCGCACCCTGCTGGTGGAGGTCGAGGGCCGACAGGGCATCGCCCAACTCTTCGGCCTCGACCCGCTGCCATACGAGGAGCGACACCTCGCCGACGCGCCGGGCGGCGGTGAGGTGCGGGCGCTCGCGGTGGACGCCGAGGAAGCCCTGCTCGAATACCTCGACATGTTCTACAAGCTGGGCGCGGCGGGGCGGGCGCTGCGCAAGCTGGGGGCCATCGACTTCGCCACCACCATCGCCCCGGGCCTGCGGGACGTGCTGCTGACCGGCAAGGTGAAGGAGGCCACCACCCGCACCTCGGCGCGGCGGCGCACGTACGACGCCGTGGTGCTGGACGCGCCGCCCACCGGTCGGATCGGTCGTTTCCTCAACGTGACGGCCGAGACGGCCCGGCTCGCCAAGGTCGGCCCGATCAAGACCCAGAGCGACGGGGTCTCCGCGCTGCTGCGCTCCCCGATTACGGCTGTGCACGTGGTCACGCTCCTCGAGGAGATGCCGGTGCAGGAGACGGTCGACGCCATCGCCGACCTGACCTCCCTCGGCTTCGGCATCGGGAAGGTGATCGTCAACGGCGCCCGGCCCGCGCTGCCGGCCGGCCCGGCGGTCACCGCGGCGGACCTGCGGCGAGGGCTGGTCGCCGCGGGACTGCCGGCTGATCAGGACATCGTGGCCGGATTGCACGACGAGGCGCGGGATCAGCTCATCCGGCGCGAACTGGAGGATTCCCTCCGCGCCGAGCTGGTGGAGCTGGGGCTGCCGATGGTCGAGCTGCCGTTGCTGCCGGACGGGGTGGACCGGCCGGGCCTCGCGACCCTGGCCCAGGCCCTCGTCCACGCCGATTGACTCACACCTGAGCTCAGCACGGGCGCATGGACCGACGCGGCCCGATACGCTCGATTGGTGCCTTCCGAAGACGCGGCGCCGCAGCTGGACGTCGACCAGATCCTCGCCGACCCGGGCGTGCGGATCGTCGTGTGCTGCGGTGCCGGCGGAGTGGGAAAGACGACCACGGCCGCCGCGCTGGCGCTGCGGGCCGCCGAGCAGCACGGCCGCCGCACGGTGGTGCTCACCATCGACCCGGCCCGCCGGCTCGCCCAGTCGCTGGGCCTTACCGAGCTGGACAACACGCCCCGGCAGGTCAAGGGCATCGATGTCGAGGCCAGCGGCGGTGAGCTGCACGCCATGATGCTGGACATGAAGCGCACCTTCGACGACGTGGTGCTCCAGCACACCGACCCGACGAAGGCCGCGGAGATCTTCGCGAACCCGTTCTACCAGGCCATGAGCTCGACCTTCGCCGGCACCCAGGAATACATGGCGATGGAGAAGCTGGGCCAGTTGCACGCGCGCGGCGAGTGGGACCTGATCGTGGTGGACACCCCGCCGTCCCGCTCGGCGCTGGACTTCCTGGACGCGCCGGCCCGACTCTCCCGCTTCCTCGACGGTCGGATGCTGCGCCTGCTGCTCGCACCGGCACGCAGCGGTGGGCGGAGCATGTTCAGCCTGGTCACGGCGTCGTTCGGAATGTTCTCGAAGGTGGTGCAGAAGGTTCTCGGCGCGCAGCTGCTCACCGACCTGTCCGGCTTCGTGGCCGCACTCGACTCGATGTTCGGGGGCTTCCGGCAGCGGGCCGAGCAGACGTACCGGATCCTCCAGGCGGGGGAGACGGCCTTCCTGCTGGTCGCGACGCCGGAGCCGGACGCGGTCCGGGAGGCCGCCTACTTCGCGGGCCGCCTGCGCGAGGAGAAGATGCCGCTCGCCGGCCTGGTGCTCAACCGGGTGCACCGCCCGGTGGTTCCGAAGCTGGACGCCGAACGGAGTCGCGCCGCCGCGGAGCGGCTGTCCGAGCTGGGTGGACACGAGGGCACCGCCGACGTGCTGCGGGCGCACGCGGCGCTGGCGCGTCAGGCCGTACGCGAGCAGCAGGTCGCCGCGCGGTTCACCGAGGCGTTCCCGGCGGTGCCGGCGGTGTCGGTGACGGCGCAGCCCGCCGACGTGCACGACGTCGACGGGCTACGGACGATCGGCGCGGCGATCAGCCGGTCGTGACCGGCGTCAGGTTGCCGCGGTGACCAGGATCTTGTCCTTGCCGGTCTTGTCCTTGCTGTTCTTCTTCATCGCTGCCTCGAACATCTTGCGCCAGCTCGTCACCTGGGGGTGACGACGCAGCAACGCTCGGCGTTCGCGTTCGGTCATACCGCCCCACACACCGAACTCGATCCGGTTGTCCAGCGCGTCGGCCAGGCACTCGTACCGAACTGGGCAGCTCCGGCAGATCCGCTTGGCCACGTTCTGTTCGGCGCCCTGTACGAACAACGCGTCCGGGTCCCCGTTCTGACACGCCGCCAGCGACGGCCAGTCAGTGATCATGCCCATGTGTACTCGTCCCCCCTTGCAGTACCTACCGACCTCGTTGCACGGCAGCCGGCAATTCCCCCCGATCGCCCGGCTCGCCTTCCCCAAGGCGGCGCGGACGACATGTGGCGCTGTCGCCGCCATCATCATGCTCTGTAGTCGACTGATTACGCAACGTTGTCGGCGAAATCCATCATTCCGGACACTCCCGGCTTCCCGGGCTCTCGACCGCCGGTTACCCCGCCGAGGTCCACGAAAACGCTGCGAGGTCTCCGCCGAACGGAGGAGACTCACGCCAATCACACGCAACCTCGTACCGGGGGTCATGCGTTTAGCACAACGAGGGCAGCGCGCGCAGGAAATGGGGAAAGACGCCCAGGCGCCCCTCGTTCCCTACTCGCGTACCATGCCGAGGTGACCTGGATGCGGAAACGTGACCACAATGTGCTGACCAACGCCGCATCGCTGCTCATATGTGGCCTGTTGGCTGGCGTGGTGGTCGCTGCGGCGGCCTTCCCCGCGGTGGCGATGTCCGGACTGGCCGCGAAGGCCGGCGCCGAGACATTCGGCAACCTGCCAACGGAGCTGACGGTGGCCCGCGCGCCACAGATCAGCTACCTGTTGGCATCGGACGGCAAGACACCGCTTGCGACGATGTACGACGAGAACCGCCGCGACGTGAAGCACGCGGACATCTCTCCGTACATGATCAAGGCCATCATCGCGGCCGAGGACCACGACTTCTACAAGCACAACGGCGTCGACATCAACGGTGTCGCCCGCGCGTTCGTCAACAACCAGAACGAGAGCGCCGGCCGCCAGGGCGCCTCGACGCTGACCATGCAGTACGTCCGGCTGGCGATCGCCTACTCGGCCACCCATCCGGCCGACGTGGTCGCGGCGACCGAGGACACCAGCGCCCGCAAGCTCCGCGAGATGCGCCTCGCCCTGCAGGTCGACAAGGAGTTCTCCAAGGACGAGATCCTGACCCGCTACCTCAACCTGGCCTCGTTCGGCAATGGCGCGTACGGCATCTACGCGGCCAGCCAGGTCTACTTCGGCAAGCCGCCGAGCAAGCTGAAGATCGAGGAAGCGGCGCTGCTGGCCGGCATGGTCAAGGCCCCGACGACGAACGACCCGACCACCAAGAGCGGTTACCCGCTGGCGCTGGACCGTCGTAACTACGTCATCCAGAACATGGTCGACACCAAGGCCATCACCCAGCAGGAGGCGGACGCCGCCAAGGCGGTCCCGCTGAAGGTGCAGGACAAGCGCACCCCGAACGGCTGTGTCGCGACCAACGTCAACAGCTGGGGCTTCTTCTGCGACTACTTCTACCGCTGGTGGATGCAGCAGCCGACGTTCGGCTCGACGCCGTACGACCGTGAGCGCCGGCTCAAGAGCGGCGGCTACACCGTCGTGACGTCCATCGACGTGCAGGCGCAGAAGGGCGCGGACAAGGCGGTCCGCAAGGCCAAGAGCGAGAACAGCAAGGAAGCCGCCATGGTCGCCGTGGTCGAGCCGGGCACCGGCCGGGTACGGGCGCTGGCGGTGAACCGGCAGTTCAAGCTGGACGACCCGAAGAACCGGAAGAACAAGCTCTCCAGCGATCCGGCGAAGAGCAAGCGGGGCATCCGGGGCAACTACCCGGCGACGGTCAACCCGCTGCTCACCGGCGGCGACGGCATCGCCGGCTACCAGGCGGGCTCGACCTTCAAGATCTTCACGATCGTGGCGGCCCTGGAGAAGGGCATCCCGCTCAGCTACTCGATGAACGCGCCGCAGCAGTTCAAGTCGGAGTACATCATCGACAGCAACAGCCCGGCGGCCTGCCCCGGCACCCACTTCTACTGCCCGACCAACTCCGGCAAGAAGGCCGGTGGCGTGCAGAACATGTGGACCGGGTTCGCCCAGTCGGTCAACACGTACTTCGTGCCGCTGGAGCAGCAGGTCGGCGCGGAGAACGTGGTCGACGTCGCCAAGCGGGCCGGCATCCAGTTCCGGGCCAGCAACGACGCCAAGTTCGCCGCTACGAAGGATGCGGCCCACCAGTGGGGCGCCTTCACCCTGGGCGTCTCCTCCACCACGCCGCTGGACCTGGCCAACGCGTACGCGACCCTCGCTGCGGACGGCAAGTACTGCGAGCCGATCCCGGTGCAGGAGATCCGCGACCCGGAGGGCAAGAAGCTGGACATCGCCAACCCGCGCTGTGAGAAGCGGTTCAGCACCGAGGTGGCCCGCGCCGCCGTCGACGCCGCCCGCTGCCCGGTCGGCGACAACTCCAAGACCAGCAAGTGCGGCAGCAGCCGTACGGCCGCCGTGGTGAAGGGCATCGTCGACGCGCCGGTGGCCGGCAAGTCCGGCACCACCGACTCCGAGAAGACCGCCGCGCTGGTCGCGATGACCAAGCAGTACGCGGTGGCCGGCATCATGGCCGACCCGGACTGGCCGCAGACGAACGTCAAGATGAAGCACTCCGAGAAGGACGGCATCAACCCGCCGGTGTACGAGACGCTGCGGGACGCCATGAAGGGCAAGCCGCGCATCAACTTCGATCCCCCGGGTCAGAAGATCTCCGAGGGTGACCAGCGCAGCATCCCCGACGTGAAGTGTCAGCCGGTCGACACCGCGAAGTCCCGGATCAAGGGCGCGGGCTTCGAGCCGGTCGTCTCCGACGTGAAGGTGGCGTCGTCCTGCCCGGCGGGCACCGCCGCCGGCACCAGCCCGGACGGGCGCACCATCAAGGGCGGCGTGGTCACCATCCAGATCAGCACCGGCGCCGGTGGCACCCCGCCGGACAGCAACAAGCCGGGACAGCCCGGCAACCCGCCCGGCCGACCCGGTAACCGTCCGGGCGGCTGAGGCACCGACGGCACACGCGAACGGGCGGGCATCCTCTCTCGGGGGTGCCCGCCCGTTCCGTTGCGTCGAACCGGAGTCGCGTGGCGGATCAGAGGCCGAGCTGTCGCCGTACCTCGGCGGCCACCCGACCCCCCTCGGCCTGGCCGGCCACCGCGGCCTGGGCCGCCTTCATGGCCGGGCCCATCTGGGCCTTCCCGGTGAAGCCGCCCGCGGCGAGCGCCCCCGCGACCAGGTCGGTCAGCTCGGCATCCGAAAGCTGCTTGGGCAGGTAGCGGTCCAGCACCTCGCCCTCGGCGGTCTCCTTGGCGGCCTGCTCGGCGCGGCCCGCGTCGGCGAAGGCGGTGGCCGCCTCCCGGCGCTTCTTGGCCTCCTTGGTCAACACCGCGAGCACCTCGTCATCGGTGAGCTCGCGCTTGGCCTTGCCGGCCACCTCGGCGGTGCCGACGGCGGCCAGGGCCATCCGCAGCGTGGAGGTCGTCAGCTCGTCGCGCGCCTTGAGCGCGGAACGCATGTCGGCGGTGAGGCGGTCCTTCAGCGTGCTCATGGACGGTCAAACTACCCTGAACGCCATGCGAAAGCGCACACTATTCCGCCTCGCCGCCGGAACCGCAGCGGTCGGAGCGACCACCCTCGCGTACGCGTCGCTCATCGAGCGCAACCTGTTCACCCTGCGGCGGTACGACGTGCCGATGCTCCCGGCCGACGCGGAGCCGCTGCGCGTGCTGCACCTGTCGGATCTGCACATGATGCCCGACCAGGCCCGCAAACAGCGCTGGGTGGCGTCGCTGGCCGCCCTCGACCCCGACCTGGTGGTGGTGACCGGCGACAACATGGCGCACCCCGAGGCGGTGCCGGGCGTGCTGCGGGCGCTGCAACCGCTGCTGGACTATCCGGGGGCCTTCGTGTTCGGCTCCAACGACTACACCGGGCCGGTGCTGAAGAACCCCTTCAGCTACTTCCTGCCCGACCGGGAGTACACCGAGGGCGTCGAACTGCCCTACGAGGAGCTGCGCCAGGTCTTCACCGGCGCCGGCTGGGCGGACCTGAACAACGCCCGGACGAGCCTCAAGGCCGGCGGCCGGGAGCTGGACCTCGTCGGCGTCGACGACCCCCACATCGACCGGGACGACTACCCGGCCGTGTCGGGTCGGGTGGCGTCCTCCGCCGACCTGTCCATCGCCGTGACGCACTCCCCCGAGCCGCGGGTACTCGACCAGATGGCCGCCGACGGCTTCGGCCTCCTGCTGGCCGGGCACACCCACGGCGGGCAGGTCTGCGTCCCGGGGTATGGGGCGCTGGTGACCAACTGCGGCCTGCCCCGCTCGATGGCGCGCGGTCTGCACCGATGGCCCGGCTCGGACTCGTGGCTGCACGTCTCCGCCGGCCTCGGCACCCACCCGACAGCCCCGGTCCGCTTCGCCTGCCCACCGGAGGCGAGCATCCTGACCCTCATCCCCCGCTAGCCTTGATCGACTCGACGTTGATCGACTCGACGTTGATCGACTCGACTTCCCGCAAACCGGCCGATCCGCCCGGACCGGACACCGCGCTTTCAGGGAAGGCGAGTCGATCACCCTCGGGACCGGGCTCGGGCGTCGGGGGTACCGAGTTTGACCATCAGAGCGGGTGGGCTACTATTTGTCGGCACGCCTCGGGGTGTGGCGCAGCTTGGTAGCGCGCTTCGTTCGGGACGAAGAGGTCGTCGGTTCGAATCCGGCCACCCCGACCAGAGGTAAGAGGGCACATCCGATCGATCGGATGTGCCCTCTGCGTATGTCGTCAGGCCGCGACCTATCGACGTATCAACGCCTCGATACCCCGCAGCCGTTCGGCCAGTTCCGCTGCCGACGACTGCGCGGACGCCAACGGCGGACCGAGTTGGGCGAGCTTCTGCACGTCCCGCAGCACCCTGGACTTCTGAATCGGCCTGTCCCGACTCAGTTCCCCGACAAGGCGGTGCAGGAACGCCGAGTCGAACTCACCCAGGGTGAGTTGGTCGAAGGCGGTGGCCGTCCGATCGACCAGTTCGTGTGTCTCGGTCAACATCTGGTTGGCCAGCCCTGGCCTCCGCGTGGCCGGCAGAGCGGTCAGGGCGCTCCCGGCCGTCGCCCACGCGTCCCGCAGGCCGGACACGGTTTCCGGCATGTGCCCGAGGACCACCGAGTAGAGCGGCCAGATAGTGGCGAGCACCTGCAACTGCCCGGCCAGCGTCGTCGCGTGATCGGGCACAAACGGCAGCATCTGAGCCCCGAGGATTACCTGTTGGAGATTAACGTCGTGCAGGCCCTGCACGGCAGGGCCCGCCGCCGGTGCGGTGCCGGTGAGCGCCTCGGCGTACCCACGGGCCTCACGTACGGCACCGACCAGCTCCTCGCTGGCCAACCACTCCTGCCGGTACGTCTCCTCGCCGGCGACCAACTGTTGGATCACGACCAGCGCGATCGGCAACCCGAGTGCGGCGGTAGCCAGCGACGAGGCGACGTTGGTCAAGAACGGCCGGTCGGACCAGAAGCCCTCCCGATCCCCGAGCCATCCCGCTACCAGCACCACCACGCCGATGCTCCAGGACACGAGCGCGAGCAACCGGACCGTTGGGCTGGCCGCCCGCCACGAGATCGGAGATCGGTTCGGTCGAGGTCGCATGCCCACCCCTGACGGAAACTGTGGTCGTCAGACGGGCGGAGCGTACGGCCAGCACCGTGACCGACAACGCGCCGAGTCGGGAGACGGACACCGGTCGACGGGCCGGAGACCCGTTGGTGGCGGCGGCCCGCGCCTCCGTCCCCGTCCGTCAGTCGTGTCGCTCGGTGCGCTCGATCTCGCTGAACGCCGCGGCCAGGTAGTCGGCAAGCGGCGCACCCGTCATCGCCAACAGATCGGCCACGAGCAGCGGAGCATGCCGCGCCAGGGCGGACGCGTCCGGGGGCGCGTCGTCACCCTCGGGGTCGTACACCCCCAACGCACCGGCCAACAGTACGAGCACCACGTGCGGGTCCACATCCGAACGCCAGCGCGCCGCGTCCTGCACGCAGCGTGCCAGCACCTGGCGGATGTCGTCACCGTCCAAGCCATCCGGGTGGCTCTCCTCCAGCAGGAGCCGGACCACCGTCCCGAGCACCAGACCGGACCGCTCGTCGGCCGCCAGGTCGGCGACCGCCTCGTCGTACGCCTCACCGTCACGGGCCTGGGCGGCGGCGACGGCTGCCGTGGCGGTCACCGCGATGGCGCGGGCGGAAGCAGGCAGGTGTCGCCAGGTGCCGGTCATCGGGTCAGCATCGCAGACCGGGCCGACACCGGCGGACGTCGTGGCGTTGGTCACCGCGAGCCCGAGCTCCGTCCAAAACGGTTCGCCTGACGTCACACCCTCCGCACAGAATGCCGGACATGCTGCGTCGCGCCCTACCTCGCCGTCCAGAAGCCCGCCGGATCCTCGTCGGCACCTTGCTGTCGGCGATCGGGCGCGGCCTGACCCTGCCGTTCCTGTTCATCTACCTGACCGACGTACGCGGACTCACCGACGCCCGCGCCGGGCTCGTGATCGGCTGGTACGGCGCGGTCACCCTGGCCCTGTCGCCGCTGGGCGGGACGTTGATCGACCGGTTCGGCGCACGTCGGATCGTGCTGCCGTGCCTGCTGATCGAGGCGGTCGGGACCGGTTCGCTGGCGCTTGTCGACTCGGCCGGGTCGGCCCTGTTGGTGATGACCGTGATCGCCGTCGGCAGCTCGGCGATCTGGTCCGGGCAGAACACGATCCTCGCCTCGCTGACCGACGACGGTGAGCGGCAACGTGTCTTCGGGCTGAACTTCGCCCTGCTCAACCTGGGTATCGGCATCGGTGGCATGACGTCCGGCGCGATCGTCGACACCGCCCACCTCGGCACCTTCCAGACGATCTACCTGCTGGACGCGGTGACCTACCTGCTGCCGGCGATCATCCTGCTCACCCTGCCCGGGGTGGGTCACCGACTCGGCAGCCGTCGCGGCGTCGACGAACCGTCGCCCGGCGGTTACCTCACCGTGCTCCGCGACCGCCCCTTCCGACGGCTGGTGATCTTCGGCCTGATCCTCACCACCTGCGGATACGCACAGATCGAGGTGGGCTTCGCCGCGTACGCGGTGCGGGTCGCCGAGGTGCACACCCGAGTGGTGGCGTGGGCGCTCGCCGCCAACACCGTGATGATCGTCCTCGCCCAACTGGTGATGATCCGCCGGATGGACGGACGCAGCCGTACCCGGGCGCTGGCCGTGGTGGGCGCCGTGTTCGCCACCGCCTGGTTGGCCCTCGGCGCGGCCGGCCTGGTCAACGGTACGAACGCCCTGCTGGCCGCCGTGTGCGTGGTGGCCTGCTCGGCGATCTTCGGCTTCGGCGAGACGATGCTGTCACCGGTCATGCCGGCGTTGACCAACGCTTTGGCCACCGACGAGCTACGCGGCCGCTACAACGCGATGAGTTCGATGATCTTCGGGATCAGCGGTGTCATCGGCCCGGTGACCGCCGGCCCGCTGATCGGCGCCGCCGACGGGAAGGTCTGGGTGGCGACGGTGGTCGGAGGCTGCCTGGTCGCCTCCCTGGTCGCGCTCTCGCTGCGCCGACTGCTCAGCGCAGAGCAGGACGGCCGGATGACGCCGGCCCCCACCTCCCTCGACCCGACCCCCGCCCCCGTCTGACACCCCGACACGTCCCTCCCGCGTCGCCCGGCGCGGTGCGCGTCGCCCGTGCCCGCCGCCCGGCACCCGCCGCCCGCCGCCCGGCGCGCGGTGCGCGTCGCCCGTGCCCGCCACCCGGCACCCGCCGCGCGCCGCCCGGCGCGCGGCGCGCGTCGCCCGTGCCCGCCACCCGGCGCCCGCCGCCCGCCGCCCCGCGCCCCGCGCCCCGCGCCCCGCGCCCGGACGATCGGCGCCCAAGATCTGCGCAAGTTCCCCGATGTTGCTGTCTCCGGCGCGCGCGAGGCAGCAACATCCCCGATGTTGCGCGGATCTTGTTCGCGGAGCCGCCGATTCCGCATGATGGCGCTCGATCCTGGATCGAGTGGCATCCGCACGCCCGGAGGCCACTACTTCCAGGTTCGAGCGTGATCATGTGACGGACAGGAACAGGGCGGGACGGGTCGGGCCCCGGAGCGTCCGCTCCGGGGCCCGATCGTGCTCGGGTCGGCCGTCAGGCGGCGGGGACCTCGGCGGTGGTGCGGATTCGGTCGAGCGCCGGGGCGGAGACCGGCGACTGCGCGGTCAGGTACGCCACCAGAGCGTCCAGGTCGATCAGACCGGTGACCTGGTTGGTGCCGCCGGTGAGGGCGCTGAAGCCGTCGCCGCCGCCGGCCAGGAAGTTGTTCACCGTCACCCGGTAGGTGGCGGCCGTGTCGACAGCGGTGCCACCGATGGTGAGGCTGCCCCGGACCACACGGGTGCCGGTGCACGGGTCGGTCGCGGTGCCGGTGGTGCCGGCCGGGTCGACCACGTAGCCGACGGTCGACGACGGGTACAGCGTCCGGCCGGTGACGAACTGCTGCTCCAGTACGCAGTAGAGCTGCGCCCCGGTCAGGTCGAGGGTCACCAGGTTGTTGGCGAACGGCTGCACCGTGAACGCTTCCTCGTAGGTGACCGGCCCGGCGTTGAGGTCGGCCCGGACACCACCGGGGTTCATGAAGGCGGCCACCGCGTTCTGTTCGTCGTCGGTGGCGGCGAGCTGCGCGTCGGCGACCAGGTTGCCCAGCGGGGATTCGCCCAGGGACGTACCGAAGAGGGTTTCCTGGGTCTTGGTGATCGCTTCGGTGGTCTCGCCGACCTGGCGGTCGGCGACCGGGCCGAGCACGGTCTTGTAGCGGTCGATCAGTGCGGTCTGCTTCGGGTCCTTGGCGACGTCCCGGGTGACGACCACGTTGTTCGCGGCGGCGGAGATCACGTCACCACTGCGCCGGTCGATCTTGAGGTCGATGTCGGTGACGAGGCGGCCGAAGG
This sequence comes from Micromonospora sp. DT44, assembly GCF_049841635.1. Taxonomy (NCBI): domain Bacteria; kingdom Bacillati; phylum Actinomycetota; class Actinomycetes; order Micromonosporales; family Micromonosporaceae; genus Micromonospora; species Micromonospora sp. DT44. The sequence goes on from NZ_JBNCKS010000015.1 coordinate 62,384, forward strand.
AGCTGGCGCTGGTGACCAGCTTGCCGTTGATGTTGCAGATGTACGCCTGGTGGGTGTGACCGCTGACCACCACGTCGATCGACGGGTCCATCCGGTTGGCGATGTCCACGATGGGCCCGGTCATGCCGACGCAGTCGTTGATGCCGCCGGTCGCCGCCTGGGCGCCGCCCTCGTGCAGGAGCACGACGATGGTCTGTACGCCCTTGCGGCGCAGCTCGCGGGCGTACCGGTTGGCGGTCTCCGCCTCGTCGGCGAAGGTGAGACCGGCGACGCCCTGCTGGCTGACGATCTGCGGGGTGCCCTCCAGGGTCATCCCGATGAAGCCGACCTTGACGCCCTGCACCTTGTGGATCGCGTACGGCGCCATGAGCGGCTTGCCGGTGGCGGTCTTGAAGGCGTTGGCGGAGAGGTACTTGAAGCCGGCGCCCCGGTACGGGGTGCCGTCGGCGCAGCCGTCCACCGGGTGGCAGCCACCGTTCTGGATACGCAGCAGTTCGGCGGCGCCCTCGTCGAACTCGTGGTTGCCGACGCTGGCGTAGTCCAGGCCGGCCATGCTCAGCGCCTCGATGGTCGGCTCGTCGTGGAACGCGGCGGAGAGCAGCGGCGACGCGCCGATCAGGTCGCCGGCGGCGACGGTGATGGTGTTCTTCCTCTTCGCGGCGGCGCGCAGCTCGGCCAGGTGGGTCGCGAGGTATTCAACGCCGCCCGCGGTCTGTCCGGCGATGGTGCCGCTGGAGCCGCTCGGCGGTTCGAGGTTGCCGTGGAAGTCGTTGAGGGCCAGCAGGGTGACGTCGACCGGCTTCGGTCGCGCGTCGGCCTGCTCGGGGGTGGTGGCGACCGCGCCGAGCGCTGCCACCGCGAGCGCGGTCAGGCCGACAGCGGCCCGACGCATCCCGGGTACGGACATGGAACTCCTCGTGAGAATCGACGCGTGCGGTGCCCGGCCTGTGGGTCGACCGGGCCGCCGACCGACACCGTCGGAGAGGGTCGGCCACGGTTGGGAATCGCCTCCCGCCCGGACAGCCTCTCATCCGGACGCCGGCCGGTCGAGTCGAGCGGCGGATCGCCACCGACGCGTCGAGCCGAGTGTGAGAGCTGCGGAAATGTCCATTGTCGGACCAGGCCCACTTGACTAACAATCGATGACCGAGGGCGAAACAGCGTCGGCCGAAGGTCCAGAGGGGACGGCATCAGCCGACCGTGCTGAGCGCGTCGGCGACCAGTGTGGTGACCGCTTCGGGCCGCCAGCCGTCGACGACTCCGGGTCGCCGCGCCAGGTAGTCGACGATCCGTTCGGCCGGCCAACCGTGTGACTCGTGCAGCCCTTGGGCGATCATGCGCAGGTAGGCGGGCGCCGGTGGCCGGTGCGGCACGGCGGACGCCGGTTCGGGCGCGGTGAAGGTGAGCATCGGGATGCCGGCACGCCGACCGGGGCAGACGAGGGTTTCGTAGCGCCCCGGACCGAGCGTCGCCCGTCCGTGGGCGACGGCCGCGTCGATAGCCGCGCCGGTCGCCGGAAGCAGGTCGGCGGTGTCGCCCGGTGGTCGGTACATCTCCTGGGCGGCGATGTCGGTGAACTGGTCGAGGGTCACCAGGTAGGCCCGCGCGGCGGCCTCGTCCGGCAGCTGCGGGTCGTAGAAGGCCAGGCCGCCGGTCCACGCGCCGGACTCGCCGGCGAAGTAGATCCCGCCGGGTATCCAGACCGCAGCCGACCGGCTCGGTGGACGGGTGTCGCGGCATCCCGGGTACGTGCGCCGGCCGCCCGGTGGACAGCCGCCGCCGATGTACCAGGCCAGCCTGGCGGCGTGCATGTTCGACCCGTACGCGACGTACCAGACGAGCACGGCGGCGACCTCAGAAGCCGCAGGTCTGCCCGGCCGAGTGGCTGACCTGGACGGTGTGCGTCACGCAGCCGTCCGGCTCGATCCGGTGCAGCAGGAAGGCGCTCGGCTCGGCGACCCAGCCGATCACCTCGTCCGTGGCCATGGTGAGGGTGCTCTGCTTCCAGGTGCTGGGCGCGACGGTGAGCACGGTGCCCGCGTACCCCGTGGTGACCGTGCGGTGCAGGTGCCCAGCGGCGACCCGCACGACGTGCCGGTGCCGGCCGATCACCTCGGCCAGGGCGGGCCCGTCGGCGAGCCGGATGGCGTCGGCCGCGGGGATGCCGACCGCGACCGGCGGGTGGTGCAGGCAGAGGATGGCGGGCACCTCCGGACGGCCGGCGAGGACCCCGTCGAGCCAGGCGAGCTGCTCCTCGCCGAGCTGGCCGGCGTTGCTGCCGGAGACGAGCGAGTCGAGCACCACGATGGTCGCCGCCTCGTGGTCGACGTGGTAGTACGCGGAGAACCCGCCCCCGAGCCAGGGCGTGCCGCCGAACGCGTCGAGCAGCGACTCGCGGTCGTCGTGGTTGCCGGTGGTCAGGTAGATCGGCAGTGGGAACCGCCCGATCAACTCACGCAGCGCCGCGTACTCGTCGGGTCGGCCGTGGTCGGCCAGGTCGCCGGTGATGACCACGCAGTCCGGTCGCGGGCTCAGGGCGAGCACGCGGCCGAGCGCCCGGTGCAGCCCGGCGGCGGGCTCGGCGGCGAGCAGACCGGTGGTCAGGTGCGGGTCGCTGATGTGCGCGATGAGCATGGGCTCGCCTCCAGGACGCCGGGACTCCCACGCTATCGCCCGACACCTTTTCCCACAGGCCCCGTCCACAGCCTGTGGATAGCACGTGTGTACGAAGCCGGAAGGCCGTCCGGAAAACGTGAGTACGCTTGATCCAGCCCCTCCCCTACCTGGAACGACGTGCGAGTGGATCATCAGCGAGTCATCCGTGACGTCACCGTCCGCCTGTCGATGGCGTCCAGCGCGCCGGAAGCCTGTCGGTGGACGGTCAGCGCACTGTCCCACCACACCCCGGCCACCATCTCGGTGCTGATCGAGGCCCACGATCGGCTGCGGTGCGTGGCGGCGACCGGCGCGTGGCAGGTCTTCGCGACCGTGCCGGCGCGTACCGGGATCGTCGGCCGGGTGTACGCCACCGGCACCGCCGCCGTGGTCCCCGACGTCACCGTCGACCCGGACTACCTACCGGTACGCCCCAACGTCACGACCGAGCTGTGCGTTCCGGTACACGACCCGAGCGGCCGGGTGATCGGCGTACTGGACCTGCAGTGGAGTGAACCGGTCGACCTGCGGCCCTGGCGGGAGACCGCGCAGCGGCTGGCGGCCCGGCTCGGCGCGCGGATCGCCGCGCTGGGCGGCCCGCCGTCCGAGAGCCGCAGCGAGAAGCTGCTCCGGCATGCCGCGGCACTGTCGGCCGCCCCCACCGAGGCGGCCGTGATCAGCGCGGCGACCGAGGCCGCCCGGGAGGTGTCCACCCTGTCCACCGCGGTGCTGTTGATCGGCGGCCAACTCGGCCCGTCCCCGGCGGCGTCCAACGAACTGGAGACCCGGATCCGTGCCGAGCTGGCCGGCGCGGGCCCGGCCGCCCTGGACCGCATCGTCGAACGGGCACACCGGTACGGCGCCGGATACACGCTGGGCGAGGCCGGGCATCCCCCGACCGAGGACTATCAACCGCTGACCCGGGCGGGGGTACGCACGCTTGTCGCCGTGCCGGTCGGGCCGGCGGACGCCGACGGAGTGCTGCTGGTCGCCGACGGCCGTGCCCTGCACCCGGACCCCACCACGGTCAGCCTCATGGAGCTGCTCGCCGGGCAGGCGTGGACCAGCCTGGACCGGCTGCGTACGCTCGTCCGACTGCGGGAACAGGCCAGCTCGGACCCGCTCACCGGGCTGCGGCACACCGGCCCGTTCGGGCAACGGATCGCGGCGGCCACCCCGGGGCGTACGGCTCTGCTGGCGATCGACGTGGACGGCTTCAAGACGGTCAACGACACGTACGGGCACCAGGCCGGCGACCAGGTGCTGGTCGGGTTGGCGCGGGCGCTGGAGGGCGCGCTGCGGCACGGCGACGAGCTGTACCGGATCGGCGGCGACGAGTTCGTCGCGGTGATCGAGGTGAGTCGCCCGGAGGAGGCGGTCCGGATCGCCGAGCGGTTGGCCGAGGCGGCCCGCCGTACCGGCCGCACGATCAGCGTGGGCGTCGCGCTCCCCCGCCCCGGCGAAACCCCCGACCGCACCCTGAGAAGAGCCGACCAGGCCCTCTACGCGGTCAAACGCCAAGGCCGAGACGGAGTCCACCTCTCCGCCGCCTAACCCCGCCCTCCACGCCCCGGCCCCCGAGGCCCCGCCCGAGCGCGTCGATCATGGGGTTGTGGTTGGGGACATTCACCGCTCCCTGCACCAAAGCGGCCACCACAACTCCATGATCGACCCAGAACAGGGGCGCGGGGGTCCGGGGGGCGGGGGACGGCGGGGAGAGGCGTTAGGGGGTGCGGAACTCTTTGGCTAGGAGTTCGGCTATCTGGGCGGTGTTGAGGGCTGCGCCCTTGCGGAGGTTGTCGCCGGTGACGAAGAAGTCCAGGGCGCGGGGGTCGTCCAGGGCGCGGCGGATCCGGCCGACCCAGCTTGGGTCGGTGCCGACCGCGTCGATCGGCATCGGGAACTCGCCTGCCGCGGGGTCGTCGACGACGATCACGCCGGGCGCGTTGCGCAGCGCCTCGCGGGCGCCCTCGGCGTCGACCTCGGTGGCGAAGACGGCGTGTACGGCCACCGAGTGGGCGGTGACCACCGGCACCCGGACGCAGGTGGAGCTGACCTTGAGATCGGGCAGGCCGAGGATCTTCCGCGACTCGTTGCGGATCTTCATCTCCTCCGACGACCAGCCGCCGTCGGCGGACGAGCCCGCCCACGGCACCACGTTGAGCGCCAGCGGCGCCGGGAACGGGCCGAGGTCGTCGCCGACCGCCTGGCGCACGTCGCCGGTGCGCGAGCCGAGCGCCCGATCGCCGGCGACCTTGGCGAGCTGGTCGTGCAGGATGTCCACACCGGCCTGGCCGGCCCCGGAGACCGCCTGGTAGGAGGCGAGCACCAGCTCCCGCAGACCGTACTCGCGGTGCAGCGGCGCGACCGCGATGATCATCGCGAGGGTGGTGCAGTTGGCGTTGGCGATGATGCCCCGGGGTCGGTTGCGGACCTGCTCGGGGTTGATCTCCGGAACGACCAGCGGGACGTCCCGGTCCATCCGGAAGGCGCCGGAGTTGTCGACGGCGATCGCGCCCCGCTCGACGGCGATGGGCGCCCACTCGGCGGAGACCTCGTCCGGCACGTCGAACATGGCCACGTCGACCCCGTCGAACGCCTCCGGGGTCAGCGCCTGGACGACCATCCCCTCGCCCCGGCAGCGCACCCGCTTGCCGACCGACCGCTCGGAGGCGAGGAGCCGGATCTCGCCCCAGACGTTGCGACGCCCGGTGAGCAGCTCGCACATCACGGTGCCGACGGCACCTGTCGCTCCGACCACGGCGAGGGTGGGCAGCGCCGTCATCGGCGCTACCTACCCGTCCCGGCGTAGACCACGGCTTCGGTGTCGCCACCCAGCTCGAACTGGTCGTGGATGGCGCGGACGGCGGCGTCGAGGTCGGTGTCCCGGCAGACCACGGAGACCCGGATCTCGGAGGTGGAGATCATCTCGATGTTGACCCCGGCGGCGCCGAGCGCGGCGAAGAAGCCGGCGGCCACACCGGGGTGCGAGCGCATGCCGGCGCCGATCAGCGAGACCTTGCCGACGTGGTCGTCGTAGAGCAGGCCCTTGAACTTGACCGGCTCCTGGATCTTGCTGAGGGCGGCCATCGCGGTCGGACCGTCGGCCTTGGGCAGGGTGAACGAGATGTCCGTACGGCCGGTGCCCTCGGTGGAGACGTTCTGCACGATCATGTCGATGTTGATCTCGGCGCCGGCGACGGTGTCGAAGATCCGCGCGGCGGCACCCGGCTCGTCGGGTACGCCGACGATCGTGATCTTGGCCTCGCTGCGGTCGTGCGCGACCCCGGTGATCAGTGCCTGCTCCACGGAAAGGTCCTCCATCGATCCGGTGACCATCGTGCCGGTGTTGGTCGAGTATGACGAACGGACGTGGATCGGCAACCCCGCCCGGCGGGCGTATTCCACGCTACGTAGGTGAAGCACCTTCGCGCCGCACGCGGCCAGCTCGAGCATCTCCTCGTAGGTGATGTCCCTGATGTGCCGAGCGTTGGGCACGATCCGCGGGTCGGCGGTGAAGATGCCGTCCACGTCGGTGTAGATCTCGCAGACGTCGGCGTGCAGGGCGGCGGCGAGCGCCACGGCGGTGGTGTCCGAACCGCCCCGGCCCAGCGTGGTGACGTCCTTGGTGTCCTGCGAGACGCCCTGGAAGCCGGCCACGATGACCACCGAGCCCTCATCGAGCGCGCCCTTGAGCCGCCCCGGGGTGACGTCGATGATCCGGGCGCGGCCGTGCACCGAGGTGGTGATCACGCCGGCCTGCGAGCCGGTGAACGAGCGGGCCTCGTACCCCAGGTTGTGGATGGCCATGGCCAGCAGGGCCATGGAGATCCGCTCCCCGGCGGTGAGCAGCATGTCCAGCTCGCGGCCCGGCGGCAGCGGGCTGACCTGGTTGGCCAGGTCGAGCAGCTCGTCGGTGGTGTCCCCCATCGCGGAGACCACCACCACGACGTCGTCGCCGGCCTTGCGGGCGGCGACGATGCGCTCCGCCACCCGCTTGATCCGCTCGGCGTTGGCGACGGAGGACCCGCCGTACTTCTGCACCACGAGTGCCACGACGGTGCACTCCCTCCCAGCGACCCTGAGCGTGCCGACGCCGCCGGAACCGGGGCCGGCGGCGCGTGTCAGACCCCCTGAGCGTATCCGGCGGGTCACGAGGGCGGGTCGGGTGATCCCACCATCCGGCCCGCGCGGCCGTCCGGCCGACGCGCTTGGCCAGGTCCGCGAGACGCCAGGGGTACGCGGACAAACTGCCCCGACACGCCGGGAGGCGGCCCCTGTGCGCCGTTGCCCGCCGGGGCCCCGCACCCACCAGAATGAGCCGGTGCCCGTCCTCCTCCGCCCGGCCGGCCGTGTGCTCGGACCGCTCGTGCTCGCTCTGCCGGTAGCCCTGGTCGCCTGCGACAGCGCCCAGCCCCCGCCGCCGCCGCCGGCCGATCCCGGCCCGGTCCAGGTGGACGGCACCCGCGACGAGTTGGCCGCCCTGGCCGCCGCCGCGCAGGACCGTCACCTGGTGGCGCAGTACGTGTTCAGCCGGAGTGGCAAGCCCGACCGCACCATCGTGTTCACCAGCGCGAACGACGGCAGTTGGCGGGTCGACGTGCCGGGTGGGGCGCTCGGCGGCACCGCCGACGTCTCGCTGGCCGCGACCTCCGACGGGCTGTTCCAGTGCGCCCTGCCCTCGACGGGCCACCCGGAGCCGGCGCGCTGCGTACGCCTCGGCGACCGCGACGACGCCATCCCACGCCGGTTGGATCCCCGGATCCAGCATCCGCTCACCGACTGGTTGGACGTGTTGACGGACCGGCGCGCGCCGCTCGCGGTGGCCCAGGCGGCCACGCCCACCGGCCTCACCGGCGCCTGCTACTCGGTCGAGTCGACCTCTGCCTCGCTCAACGCTCCGCTGGACGTCGGCATCTACTGCTACGACCCGGACGGCACGCCGACCGGCGCCCGGACCGGGGCCGGGACCCTACGGCTGGCCACCCCGCCGGGCGCGGCGCCCGCCACCGTGCAGTTGGCGGGCCCGGTCGTGGATGCGGAACCGCTGGACACGGCGGCTCCGCCGACTCCCGACCCGTCACTCAGCCCGAGCGCGGGAACGTCCTGATCTTCGTACCGTTACGGGTGCTCTTGCCCACATCTCCGCAGCCCACTTTCCGCCGTTAAACGCCCATACGGGACGATTGCCGGCATGGCTGACCTGACTCCACTCCTCGCCTTCCGCTGGAGCCCCAGGGCCTTCGACCCGAGCGCCACCCTGACTGCGCAGGAGGCGGCATCGCTGCTGGAGGCCGCGCGGTGGGCGCCGTCGACGGACAACGGGCAGCCCTGGCGGTTCGCCCTCGGGCACCGGGACGACGACAACTTCAAGCGCATCCTGATCAACCTCCCGGACGCCGACCAGTGCTGGGCCCGGCACGCCGCGACGCTGGTCGTCGGCGCGCACACCGGCGGCGATGCCGAGCGGGCCGCGTACGACCTCGGTCAGGCGATCGCCCACCTGACTCTCCAGGCCACCGCCCTCGGGCTGCACGTACGCCAGCTCACCCGGTTCGACCGGGCCGGCCTCGCCACCGAACTCGACCTGCCCGGCGGCATCCGCCCGCTGGTGGTCGCCGCCGTCGGGCGACTCGGCGACCCGTTCGCCCTGCCGGCGGAGCTGCGCGCCAGCGAGACCGGCCTGCGGCACCGCCGCCCGGTCGCCGACCTGTTGCTCGCCTGAAGTCAGCCGCCCCGACTGGCGCGGAGCAGCACCGCCGCCGCGTCGGTGTTGCGGTAGAGGACGTGCCTACCCTGTCGAGCGCGGTCGACCAGGCCGGCGGCGTGCAGCGCGGTCAGGTGCGCCGAGACGTTCCCGGCGGACATCCCGGTACGTCGGGCCAGGTCAGTGGTGGTGGACGCCGTGTCGAGCAGGTACAGCAGCGCGGCCCGGCCGGAGCCGACCACCCTCGCCAGTGGGTCGCCGGGCGGCGGCACGGCCGTCTCCCAGAGCGTGCCGACCGCCCGGACCGGGTACGCGCCGACCGGCAGCGAGTCCTCCAGCAGGTTCCACAGCACGCGCCGCTCGGAGAACACCGTCGGGTTCAGCGCCAACCCGCGGTCCCGCAGGTCGAAGTCCCGCCCGAACGGGTCGTCGCTGACCACCCGGTCGCCGAGCCAGCGCAGGCTCGGGTGAAGCTGCTCGAAGAACCGCCCCGCGCCGCTCTCGGCGAGCTGGGCGGCGCGGTAGGCCACGTCGGCGTCGAGCAGCGCCCGCATCCGCGACCAGTCCGGGGCGATCGCCTCGTCGTACCAGACCCGCACCGCGTCGACGAGCTGCGGCAGCAGTCCACGGGGGTCGGCGAGCAGCGCCTGCCCGAACGGGCTCAGCGGCCGGCGCGGGGTGGTCGCCAGCAGGTCCTGGATGACCACGGCCGGCGGTGTCGCGGCGATCTGGTCGAGCTGCTCGGCCATCTCCACGTTCGGTCGGGCCGCCGGGGTGAGGAAGTCGGGCAGCCAGCAACGCGGCCGGGCCAGCTCCACCAGTGGTCGGACCCGGGCTGCCACCTCGGGCCGACGTATCGTCACCCGGGCGCGGTCGATCCAGGGCAGGTGCACCGCGTGGTAAACGGGGCTGGCCAGCGCCCACATGCTCATGACCGTCTCGTTGGCCGGCGACACGGCGAGCCGCACCCCCGCCACGTCGGCCAGGCTGAAGCGCAACTCGGACAACACGCACCCCCGGGAGCAGGATTCAATCCAGCCTAAAAGGCTCGACCGATCTTGTGGGGGCACGGTTCACTTCCCCGCCATGGGGGCCAGAGAGAGCATTCGTACCGCCGTGGCGAACGTCGTACCGCCGGCCGGGTTGACCCGCGCGTTGGCCGTGCAGGCCATGGTCTACGCCGTCGGCAGTGGCCTGTTCCACGCCGGCAGCGCCGTCTTCTTCACCCGGGCGCTGGGGCTCAGCGCCGCCCAGGTCGGCCTGGGACTGTCCATCTCGGCGGGGGTGTCGCTGCTGGGCACCGTACCGCTGGGTGGGCTCACCGACCGGTACGGGCCGCAGCGGGTCTGGGTGGTGGGACTGGTGCTGGACGCGGCGCTCTTCGCGTCGTACCCGTTCGTGGGTGGCTTCGCCGGTTTCCTCGCCGTGGTGGTGGCGTTGGCGGCGGTGGAGGCATCGACGGGCGTGGCCCGCCAGGTCTACTCGATCAACGCGCTCCAGCCGGCCGAACGGGTCACCGCGATGGCGTACCAGCGGTCGTCGTTGAACGTGGGCTTCGGGCTGGGCGCGGTGATCAGCGGCCTGGTGCTGGCGGTGGACACGATCGAGGCGTACCGGGCGATGGTCTGGTTCATCTCGGCGGTCTTCCTGGTCACGGCCCTGTTCGTCCGGCGACTGCCCCGGCTGCCGCAGGTCGCCCGAGCCGAGAAGCCGATGAGCCGGCTCGCCGTGCTGCGGGACCGCCCGTTCATGGTGGTGTCCCTGCTCTCCGGGTTGCTCACCGCGCACCAGCCGCTCTACCTCACGGTCATGCCGCTGTGGATCCTCACCCACACCGACGCCCCGAAGACGCTGATCGCCGCCCTGGTGCTGCTCAACACGGTCCTGATCGTGCTGCTCCAGGTACGCGTCAGCCGGGGCGCCGACACCGCCTCGGGCGCGGCCCGGGCCTCCCGCCGGGGTGGCCTGCTGATCGCCCTGTCCTGCCTGATCCTGCCGATCTCCGGGGTCACCCGGGGCGCGCTCACCGTCGTGGTGCTGGTGGCCGGCGCGATAGTGCTGATCCTCGCCGAGCTGATCGACTCGGCGGGCACCTGGGGGCTCGTCGCCACCCTGCCGCCGGTCGCACAGCGCGGCGCGTACGTGGGGGCGTTCGAGCTCGGCAAACAGGTGCAGTACCTGATCGCCCCGGCCGGGTTGACCGCGCTCGCCGTCAGCACCGGCGGTTGGGGTTGGTTACCGACGGCAGCGATCTTCGTGCTGGTCGCGGCGGCGATCGTGCCCGCCGTGACCTGGACCGAACGGACACCGAGGCTGGGTTCCCAGGCCCCGGAGCCGACGATGACATCGATCCCATAGTCCGGACCAGCCTTTGCACCCCCCGTTCCATCACGTAGGGTGACCTGGTCATGTGGCAGGCGCTTCTTCTCCTTAGCCGCCGCGACGAGGCCTGACCGGCCGGCACCTCGTCGCGGAGTCGCATCGCGCCGTCCAGCACATCTGAGTTTCCTCTCGGCACCGCCGCGCACCGCCGCCCGGCAATCCGCCGACACCTTCCGATCTGCTGACGCCACATGTCCCAGGGAGCACTCCGAGATGGCTCAACCTGTCACCGACGCCGAGACCGATCCGATCGCCCGGCAACGCCCCAGCCGGATGCCGTACCACCGCTACCAGCCGTACCGGGATCAGTTCCGGGTCGACCTGCCGGACCGCACCTGGCCCACCCGCACCGTCGAGGCCGCGCCGCGCTGGTGCGCCGTGGACCTGCGCGACGGTAACCAGGCGCTGATCGACCCGATGTCGCCCGAGCGCAAGCGGCGGATGTTCCAGCTGCTGGTGGAGATGGGCTACAAGGAGATCGAGGTCGGCTTCCCGTCGGCCAGCCAGACCGACTTCGACTTCGTCCGGCAGCTCATCGAGCAGGACATGATCCCGGACGACGTCACCATCCAGGTGCTCACGCAGTGCCGGGAGCACCTGATCGAACGGACCTTCGAGTCGCTGCGCGGCGCGAAGCGGGCGATCGTGCACTTCTACAACTCGACCTCGACGCTCCAGCGGCGGGTGGTCTTCGGTCTGGACCGCGACGGCATCGCCGACATCGCCACCACGGGCGCGCGGCTCTGCCAGAAGTACGCGGAGATCCACACCCCGGACACCGAGATCTTCTACGAGTACTCGCCGGAGTCGTACACGGGCACCGAGCTGGAGTACGCGCTGGAGGTCTGCAGCAAGGTCATCGACGTCATCGACCCGACGCCGGACCGCCCGCTGATCATCAACCTGCCGGCCACCGTCGAGATGGCCACCCCGAACGTGTACGCGGACTCGATCGAGTGGACGCACCGGCACCTGCCGCGCCGCGACAGCGTGGTGCTGAGCCTGCACCCGCACAACGACCGGGGCACCGGTGTGGCCGCCGCCGAGCTGGGCCTGCTGGCGGGCGCGGACCGCATCGAGGGCTGCCTGTTCGGCAACGGCGAGCGCACCGGCAACGTGGACCTGGTGACGTTGGGGCTCAACCTCTTCTCCCAGGGCATCGACCCGATGATCGACTTCTCGCAGATCGACGAGATCCGCCGGGCCGTCGAGTACTGCAACCAACTGCCGGTGCACGAGCGCCACCCGTACGCGGGTGACCTGGTCTACACGGCGTTCTCCGGCTCCCACCAGGACGCCATCAAGAAGGGCTTCGACGCCCTGGCCGCCGACGCGAAGGCCGCCGGCGTACCGGTCGACGAGCACACCTGGGCGGTCCCGTACCTGCCGATCGACCCGAAGGACCTGGGCCGCACCTACGAGGCGGTCATCCGGGTCAACTCGCAGTCCGGCAAGGGCGGCGTCGCGTACATCATGAAGAGCGAGCACCAGCTCGACCTGCCGCGCCGGCTCCAGATCGAGTTCTCCGGCGTCGTGCAGCAGGTCACCGACCACGACGGCGGCGAGGTCGACCCAGCCGCCATGTGGGAGATCTTCGCGACGCACTACCTGCTCGACCACCAGCCGGACCCGGCGGTCCGGTTGACCGGCTACACGATCGGCACCGCCGACGGCAAGGTCGAGATCGAGGCCCAGGTCGGTGTCGGTGGCGAGCGGCGGTCGCTCACCGCGATCGGCAACGGTCCCATCGACGCGTACGTCAACGCCCTCCAGGCGGTCGGCGTGGGCGTCCGGGTGCTCGACTACCACGAGCACGCGCTGTCCTCCGGCGGTGACGCGCAGGCCGCCGCGTACGTGGAGTGCGAGGTGGACGGTCGGACGGTCTGGGGTGTCGGCACCGACGCCAACATCGTGACGGCCTCGATCAAGGCGGTCACCAGCGCCGTCAACCGCGCCCGCCGCTGACACCCGGGTCACGCCCCCGAAGGGCGGTTCTCCTTCGGGGGCGTGGCGGCGGGCATCGAGTGGCAGGGCTGCGACGGCGGGGCCTCGCGAGGTGGCCGGTGCACCAGCACGAGGGCCAGCACCGCGCCGGCCAGCAACAGCCCCGCGCACCAGGCCAGCGCTCCCCGGAACGCGTCGGTCAGCTCGGCCTTCTGCTCGTAGCCGCTGCCGGACAGGCCCACCAGCAGCGGCAGCGCGGCCACGGCGAGCAGACCACCGGCCCGGGACGCGGCGTTGTTGAAGCCGCTGGCGACCCCGGAGAACCGATCCTGCACGGCCGCGAGCACCGACGCGGTCAGCGGCGCCACCACCAGGGTCAGTCCGAGGCCGAAGAGCAGCACTCCGGGCAGCACGTCGGTCCAGTAGGACGCGCCGGGGCCGACGCCACGCAGCAACAGAAGGCCGACGGCGGCGATCACCGGCCCCACGGCCAGCGGCAGCCGGGGACCGATCCGGGCCGACATCGCACCGGCCCGAGCCGAGCCGACGAGCAGAAGCACCGTCATCGGCAGCAGCGCGATCCCGGTCCGGAACGCCGACCACTCGACGACGTTCTGCAGGTAGACGGCGAAGAAGAAGGTGAACCCGCCGAGCGCCGCGTAGACCACCACGGTGAAGACGTTCAGGACGGAGAAGAGCCGGCTGCTGAACAGCCCGGTGGGCAGCATCGCGGTGTCCCCGCGCCGCCGTTCCAGCAGCACGAAGGTCACCGCGGCCACCACACCGACCAGCGCGGCGATCAGCACCGGCGCCGAGGCGAAGCCGCGCGCGGGCGCGTCGATCAGGGCGTACGTGACCCCGGCGAGCGCCAGCGCGCCGAGCACCGCCCCGGCGACGTCGAAGCGGCGGCGCGTACGGCCCGGCCCGTGGGTGCGGGAGGCGTTCTCGTCACGGCTCTCCGGCACCCAACGCATCGCGGCCAGCACGACAAGCACGGCGATCGGCAGGTTGAGGAAGAAGATCCACCGCCACGAGAGCGTGTCGATCAGCCAGCCGCCGATGAACGGCCCCAACGCCGTGGACACTCCGGACAGTCCGGCCCACGCGCCGATCGCCCGACCCCGGTCGTCGGGGTGGAAGCTGGCCTGGAGCACCGAGAGCGAACCGGGCGTGAGGAGCGCTCCGCCCGCGCCCTGCACGATGCGGGCCGCGATGAGGGTGCCGGTGCCCTGGGCCAGCCCGCACAGCACCGACGCGGCGGTGAACCAGAACACCCCGATGAGGAACACCCGCCGCCGGCCGAAGCGGTCCCCGAGCGACCCGCCGAGCAGGACGAACGCCGCCAACGTCAACAGGTACCCGTTGATGGTCCACTGAAGATCGGCGACGTTGGCCCCGAGATCCTGGCCGAGTTTCGGCAGCGCCACGTTGACGACCGTGGTGTCGAGGAAGACCATGCCGGAGGCGAGCACCGCGGCGAGCAGGGTTCCCCGGCCGGCGGCGGTGCCCATCCGCAGTGCGGGCGACGGTACGGAGGAGGTCATCCCACCAATCTTGCTTGCACATAGTGGGAGACGCCACGAAACGCCAAAACCGTGCCCGGGTACTGTGCGCAAGCGCCGGGAGCCCGCAAGCTGGAGAGGTGTCGTCTGTGCGTACCAGATCAGGAACGCGTGTCTCGATGGCCGCGCTCGTCGCGGCGCTGGCGCTCGTCATGGCCGGCTGCGTCCCACCCGAGGAGGCGGAGACCACGCCGACGCCGGGTGGCGGCGGTAACGCCGTCGAACAGTTGGGCCAGTTGACCGTCGCGACCGCTGGCTCGATGAAGGGCTACAGCCGGGAGCGCTTCCCGCACTGGCGGGACACCGGCAAGAACTGCGACGTCCGGGACTCGATCCTGCAACGCGACGGCAAGGACGTGAAGCTCTCCGGCTGCAACGTGGTCGGGGGTCGCTGGGAGAGCGTGTACGACGGCCGCAGCGCGACCGATCCCTCCGAGGTGGACATCGACCACACGGTGCCGTTGGCCAACGCGTGGCGCTCGGGCGCCGACGAGTGGGACAACGCCAAGCGCGGCGACTTCGCCAACGACACCACACGTCCGCAGCTCATCGCGGTTTCCGCGTCCTCCAATCGGGCAAAGGGTGACCAGGATCCGTCCCAGTGGAAGCCGGCGAACCGGTCGTACTGGTGCCAGTACGCCAAGGACTGGGTGACGGTGAAGCACTACTGGAAGCTGACGGTGACCAGTGCCGAGAAATCCGCACTGACCGACATGCTGGAGGGCTGCTGATGAGCGAGGAACCTGCGACAGACGCCAAGGCGAACCCGGACACGGCCCCGTCCGCGGCCGGGATGACCGCCGACGGCACCGGCGACACGCCGGCCGCCGTGCCGGGGGCCGGCATGGTCGCGGACTCGACCGGCGCCAGTGCCCCGCAGAGCCGGAGCGCCGACATCGTGCCCGGCCCGGGTGGGGTGATGACCGACGAGGTCGGCGTCGTCACCGGTGAGCTGACCCTGCGCACCGAGTACGCGGACGGCAAGGTCACGCTGCGGGTGCAGTACAAGGACGCGGACGAGTGGTACGTGGTGACCGGCGGGCTGGTCGCACTGCCCGATCCGGCGGGGTTGGACGCCGTGCACGCCGTGGCGGTCGCCCTGCTGAACCGTCCCGAGGGCTGACCGCCCGTACGCCATGCCAGGGGCCGTCCGTGACGGACGGCCCCTGACCGCGTCACGGGGTGGGGATCAGCTCGCCCGGGGGGTCGACCGGGCCGGTGCCGTCGGTCGGGCGAACCAGCTGCACCTCGACCTCGTGCGGGCGGATCCGACCGGCGGCGATGCCCTCGGCGAAGTGGCAGGCCACCCGGTGCCCGCCGACCACGTCCCGCAGCTCCGGTCGCTCGCTCGCACAGCGGGTCGGCTGCGCCCACGGGCACCGGGTGTGGAACCGGCAGCCCGCCGGCGGGTTGCTGGGCGAGGGCAGGTCACCGGCGAGCAGGATGCGCTCGCGGCGGTCCTCGACGACCGGGTCGGGCACCGGCACGGCCGACATCAGCGCCCGGGTGTACGGGTGCATCGGCTCGCGGTACAGGTCGTCGCTGGACGCCTCCTCGACGAGACCGCCGAGGTACATGACGCCCACCGTGTCGGCGATGTGCCGGACCACCGCCAGGTCGTGCGCGATGATCAGGTACGTCAGGCCGCGCTCGTTCTGCAGATCCTCGAGCAGGTTGAGCACCTGCGCCTGGATCGACACGTCGAGCGCGGAGACCGGCTCGTCGGCGACGATCAGGTCCGGGTTGAGCACCAGGGCCCGGGCGATGCCGATCCGCTGGCGCTGACCGCCGGAGAACTCGTGCGGGTACTTGCTGAGGGCGGACGCGGGCAGGCCCACCGCCTCCAGCGTCTCGCGCAGTCGCCGGTTCGTCTCGGCCTTGTCGCCGGCCAACCCGTGCGCCTTCAGACCCTCCACCAGCAGCGACTCCACCGACTGCCGGGGGTCGAGGCTGGACAGCGGGTCCTGGAAGATCATCTGCATCCGACGGCGGGTCTGTCGCATCGCCTCGCCCTTGAGCGCGCGCACGTCGGTGCCGTCGAACACGATCTCGCCGTCGGTGGGCTCGACGAGCCGCAGCAGGCCACGGCCCAGCGTCGACTTGCCGCAGCCCGACTCGCCCACCAGGCCGTACGTCTCGCCCTTACGGATGCTCAGTGACACACCGTCGACCGCGTAGACGTACCCGATGGTCCGGTCGATGAGCAGGCCGCTCTTGATCGGGAAGTGGACCTTGACATCGCGCAGCTCGAGCAGCGCAGGAATCTCGTCGGTCATCGGACCGCCACCTCCTCGGAGACGGGGTTGTTGCAGCGCAGGTCGCCGCCGGTGGCGGTGGGTTCGAGCGGTGGCGGCCCTTCCAGGCAGGCGTCCACGACGTTGTCGCAGCGCGGCGCGAACGCGCACCCCTCGCTCCACGGGATGTTGTCGGCGACCGACCCGCGGATCGCGTGCAGGCGCTCACCGCGCGGGGAGTCCAGACGGGGCACCGAGCTGAGCAGCCCGTGGGTGTACGGGTGCCGGGCGTGCGCGAACAGCTCGTGCCGCCGCGCCCGCTCGATCACCTTGCCGCCGTAGAGCACGTTGACCGTGTCGCAGAGCCCGGCCACCACACCCAGATCGTGCGTGATCATGATCAGCGCGGTGCCGGTCTCGTCCACCAACTGCTTCAGCAGGGTGAGGATCTGCGCCTGGATGGTCACGTCGAGCGCGGTGGTCGGCTCGTCGGCGATCAGCAGCCGGGGCTTGCAGGCCAACGCGATGGCGATCAGGGCGCGCTGGCGCATGCCGCCGGAGATCTGGTGCGGGTACTCGCTGAGCCGCCGCTGTGGGTCGGGGATGCCGACCGCGTCGAGCAGGTCCCGTGCCTCCCGCAGCGCCTGCTTGCGGTCCCGGCCCTGGTGGCGTTCCAGCACCTCGGCCACCTGCACACCGATCGGAATGACCGGGTTCAGCGACGACAGCGGGTCCTGGAAGATCATGCCGATGTCCCGGCCGCGCCGGTCACGCATGTCGCCCGGTCGCAGCTTCAGCAGGTCGGCGCCGTCGAACAGCACCTCTCCACTGACCCTGTTGCCGCGCTTGGGCAGCAGACCCATGATGGCGAGGCTGGTCACGCTCTTGCCGCAGCCGGACTCGCCGACCAGGCCGACGGTCTGCCCCGGCTCCACGGTGAAGCTGACCTTGTCGACGGCATTGAAGGGTCGCTCGCCGCGCCGCTGGAAGACGACGCTCAGGTCACGCACGTCGAGCAGGCTCATCGGGTCACTTCCTCACTGCTGTGGTCCTTGCTGATCGGGCACACCGCGATCACCGCCGGTTCTTCGGGTCGATGGCCTCGCGCATCGCCTCACCGAACAGGGTGAAGCCGAGCGCGACCACGATGATCGCGAGCGCCGGGTAGTAGGCCAGCTCCGGGCGTACCTCGAAGTAGCGCACACCCGCGTCGCCGAGCATCGCGCCCCACTCGGCCCGGTCCCGATCGGGGTCGCCGAGGCCGAGGAACGAGAGCGACGCGGCCTCGATGATCGCGACGGAGAGCGTCAGCGTCGCCTGCACGATCACCGCGGTCATGGCGTTGGGCAGCATGTGCCGCAGGACGATGCTGCGCTGCTTGACGCCCAGCGCTCGCGCGGCCAGCACGTGGTCGCTCTCCCGCTGGGCGAGCATCGAGCCGCGCAGCAGCCGGGCGAAGATCGGCACGTTGACGATGGCCACCGCCATGATGACCGTCCACTGGCTCGACTTGCTGGCCAGGGCGACCAGGGTGATCGCCAGCAGCAGGGCGGGCAGGGCCAGCATCACGTCGGTGATCCGCATGAGGATGTTGTCCACCCAGCCACCGACGGCGCCGGCGATCGCGCCGAACAGCACGCCGATGGCGAGCCCGATGAGGGTGGCGAGGACACCGACGAAGAGGGTCTGCCGGCTGCCGTACACCAGGCGGGACATCAGGTCCCGGCCCAGCTCGTCCGAACCGAGGGGGAAGCCGTCCATGGGACCGGGGATGTTGTTCGGGGTGAGCTGGTCTTTCAGCTCGTCGAAGCGCTGCACCGGGTCGTGCGGGGCGATCAGCGGGGCGAAGATCGCCACCAACACGAAGAGCGTGATGATGATGGCGCCCACGATCGCCGCCGGGTTGCGGCGCAGCCGACGGAACGCGTCGCGGAGCAGGCTGACGCCGCCGGGGGCGGCGGTTGCCTGGGCCAGTTCGTCCAGGCGGGCCTTCTTGCGGTCACTGAGGCGGTTACGGCCCGCGCCGGACGCCTGCTCCTTGCCGCTACGGGGAGCCGGGGCGCCGGCCTGCGTGGTTGGTTCGGTCATCGCACACGCACCCTCGGGTCGATGAAGGCGTAGGAGAGGTCAACCACGAGATTGACCACCACGAAGACCAGGGCGGACAGCAGGATCAGCGCCTGGAGGATCGGGTAGTCGCGGCTGCCCGTAATCGAGTCGGTGATCAGCGTGCCGAGGCCACCCCAGTTGTAGACCTTCTCGGTGAGGACCGCGCCGGACAGGAGCGCGCCGGTCTGGAGGCCGATGGTCGTGACCACCGGCAGGAGCGCGTTGCGCAGGATGTGCCGGCCCCGGACGGTGCGGCTTCGCAGACCCTTGGCCTCGGCCGTGCGTACGTAGTCCTCGTTGAGCACGTCCAGCACGCTGGCGCGGGTCATCCGGACGATGACCGCCAGCGGGATCGTGGCGAGCGTGAACGCCGGAAGGATCAGGTGCCAGAGCGCGTCGGCGGTGGCGTCGAACTCCCGGGTGAGCAGGCTGTCCAGGACGAAGAAGCCGGTGATGTTGGTGTTGTCCAACCCGATGCTGACCCGGCCGGACGGCGGGAACCAGTGGATGTTCTGGGTGAAGACGTCCTTGAGCAGGTAGCCCAGGAAGAAGATCGGGATCGAGACGCCGAGCAGCGTGCCCACGACCGTCAGGTGGTCGAGGAGCCGGCCGCGCCAGCGGGCGGCGAGATAACCCAGTGGGACGCCCAGCCCGACCGCGATGAGCATCGCCGCCAGGGCGAGCTCCACGGTGGCCGGGAAGGCCCGGCTGATGACCTCGGTGACCGGGTCGCCGGTACGGATCGAGTTGCCGAAGTCACCGGTGAGGATCCGCTGCATGAACTTGCCGTACTGCACGAGGATCGGCTGGTCGTAACCGAGCGCCTTGGTCAGCAGGGCACGGGTCTCGGGGGTCGCCCGTTCACCGAGCAGCGCGTCGACCGGGCCACCGGGCAGGTTCCGCAACCAGACGAAGATCAGCGCTGACAGGGCTATCAGCGTCACCACCAGCTGTAGCAGGCGGCGGACTATGACTCGCAACATCTCTCACACACCAGACTCTCGATAGTCGCGGAATCGGCCCGGGCGGGGGAAAATCCCCAACCCGGGCCGATTCCGCCTACGGCGTCAGCCGATTGACGTCACTTCTTGACGCTGACGGTGTTGAACCGCTCGTCAGTCAGCGGGCTGGCCTTCAGGCCCTCGACGTCCTTGGTGACGACGATCGCCGGCGGCGCGTGCCAGATCGGCACGGCCGGCAGCCACTTCGCGGCGATGTCCTTGTTGACCTGCTCCCAGGCGGCCTTCTTGCCGGCGTCGTCGACGGTGCCGTCGGCCTTGGCGATGGCGTCGAACATCTCGGTCATGCCCTGGTCGCCGAACTCGATCTTGCCCCGGCCGAAGAACGTGCCGACGAAGTTGCCCGGGTCGTTGTAGTCACCGGTCCAGCCGAGGATGTGCAGGTCCTGCTTACCGAACTGCTGCACGTCGTCCTTGAAGCCACCGTTCCACGGGCGAGGCACACCGTTGACCTTGATGCCGACGGCCTGGAGGTCGTTGGCGAGGATGGTGAAGATCTCCTGCGGGTTCGGCATGTACGGCCGGGAGACGTCCGGCGGGTAGTAGAAGTTCAGCGTCAGACCCTCGGCGCCGGCCTCCTTGAGGAGCTGCTTGGCCTTGTCCGGGTTGTACTCGTACTTCTGCACGTCCGGGGCGTAGCCGAGCACGGTGTCCGGCATGAACTCGTCGGCGACCTTGGCGCCGGTCGGGCCCTTGGTCTGCACGAGCTGCTGGCGGTTGAGCGCGTAGGCGATCGCCTGCCGCACCCGCAGGTCCTTGAGCTTCGGGTTCTTCTGGTTGATGCCCAGGTAGAGGATGTTGAACGCCGGGCGGGCGATGACCTGGAAGCCCTCGTCGCCGAGCGCCTTGGTGTCGGCCGGGGCCGGGAAGTCGATGCCCTGGACGGTACCGGCACGCAGCTCCTGCTTGCGGGTGTTCTCGTCCTTGATGATCTTGATGATCATCTTGTCGACCTTGGCCTTCTCACCGAAGTAGTCCGGGTTCCGGTTGAGGGTGATCTCGCCCTTGGTCTTGTCCCAGCCACCGAAGGTGAACGGGCCGGTGCCGACCGGGTGCTCGTTGGCGAACGCGCTGTACTCGAAGGAGTCGCCGTTCTGCTTCACCGTGTTGGCGTCGTACTTCTTCAGCGCCTCGGGGCTCGCGATCGAGAGCGAGGTCAGCGCGAAGGCACCCGGGAAGGCACCCTTGTACTTCTTGAGCGAGAGGACGGCGGTTCCGTCGTCCTTGGCCTCGCACTTGTCGTAGATCGACTCGCTGGCGCCCTCGGCCTCGTTCTTCGCGAAGCCGCCAAAGACGTCCATGTAATAGATCATGTTCGCCTGGGCCGCGGCGCCCTGCATGTTGTACCAGCGGTCGAAGTTGTAGCAGACCGCCGCCGCGTTGAAGGGGGTGCCGTCGTGGAACTTCACGCCCTGGCGGAGCTTGAACGTCCAGACCTTGCCGGCAGGGTCGTGCTCCCAGCTCTCAGCCAGGCCACCCTCCAAGTCGGCGGTGCCCGGCTTGTGGCTCACCAGCGTGTCGAACATCTGCCGGACCGGCCGGAACGACTCACCGTCGTCGTTGAAAATCGGATCGAAGTTCTTCGGGTCACCGGCACCCGCGAAGATGAAGGTGCCGCCAGTCTTGGCCTCGCCACTGTCGCCGTCGCGCTCGCTCTCCGCGCAGCCGGCCGCGCCGACCGCCAGAGCGGCAACGGCCGCGATGGCCACAGCCGATTTAAGCCTTCTCGCCTGCATCTCTCACCTCTGTCATGCGCATGACCACGCCGAGCTGTGGCTCGGTCCGTGTGCGGGAGGCTATGACATGTAACACCGGAAGCGGAACGGCCGTCAGGCAATCGCTACCAAGCCGACACCTTGCGCAGACGTCTGACAGTCAACGGCACGGCGAAGACATGGAGCGACACATAGACCGCGCTCCTCCGGGCGAGAGGGAGGCCGCTGTCGGCACCGGACGTCACGGCCTGCGGACGGCATCCGGAGCCGTCGATCAGGACGCGGGCGGTGGGCACTCGTCCAGCCGCTCGACGTCCGACGCTGCCCGGGCCGTGCCCAGGTCGTGGATCGTCACACGGTGGCACGCGTCGACGTTGGCCCTGCCGAACATCGTGCCATAAGGGGCGGAACCGTAAAGAATCACCACCAGGTCCGGCGACCGGCGGACCTCCCGCACCTCGACCTGGGCGCCCTCCGCGACCGCCGCCAACCCCTCGTCGCTCGGCGTCGGGTCGCCGGTGGCGACCACCGCGTCGCCGAAGGCCCGGGCGTTCCGCGTCACGCTGGCGTCGGCCGCAGCCTCACTCGCGCGACTCTTCGCCGCGAGTCGCCGGCGTCCCACCTCGATCGTCACGAGGACGCCGACCATTGCCAGCGCCAGCACGGCCGAGAGCACCGCCGGAGCCCACGGCCCCTGATCCGAACGCCGCGTCGCCACACGCCACCTCCCCAGGTACGCCGATGGGCCCGCGCTCATCGCGCGGACCCACTCAGTTGTAGCCCACCGGTGACGATCTGTGGGGGTCAGACCGCCCGGCGGCCCTCGAAGGCACGGCCCAGGGTGATCTCGTCGGCGTACTCGAGGTCGCCGCCGACCGGCAGACCGCTCGCCAGCCGGGTCACCGCGATCCCCATCGGCTTCACCATCAGCGCCAGGTAGGTGGCGGTCGCCTCGCCCTCGGTGTTGGGGTCGGTGGCGAGGATCAGCTCCCGCACCGCGCCGCCACTCAACCGGGTCAACAGCTCCCGGATGCGCAGATTGTCCGGGCCGATCCCTTCCAGCGGATTGATCGCTCCGCCCAGCACGTGGTAGCGGCCCCGGAACTCACCGGTCCGCTCGATGGCCACCACGTCCTTCGGCTCCTCCACCACGCACAGCACCTCGTCGGTGCGGCGCGGGTCGCGGCAGATCCGGCACTGCTCGGACTCGGCCACGTTGTAACAGGTCGTGCAGAAGCGCACCAGCTCCTTGACCTTGCGCAGCGCGCCGGCCAGCCGGTTGACGTCGACGGGATCGGCCGAGAGGACGTGGAACGCGATCCGCTGGGCGCTCTTCGGGCCCACGCCCGGCAGTCGCCCCAGCTCGTCGATCAGATCCTGGATGGCGCCTTCGTACATCTGCCGGCTCAGAAACCGGGCAGGCCGAGGCCGCCCATGCCGCCGGTGACCGGGCCCATCTTGCGCTCGGTCAGCTCACGCGCCGCCTCGGCGGCGTTGTGCACGGCCGCCACCACCAGGTCTTCCAGCGTCTCCACGTCGTCCGGGTCGACGGCCTTCGGGTCGATCTTGATGGCCTTCAGCTCGCCGGCGCCGGACACGGTCGCGGTGACCAGCCCGCCGCCGGCCGTGCCGGTCAGCTCGGCCTCGGCCAGCTCGGCCTGAGCGGCGGCGATCTGCTGCTGCATCTTCTGCGCCTGCTTCAGCATCTGCTGCATGTTCGGCTGTCCACCTGGGCGCACGGATGGCTCCTTCTCGCACTCGTCTGCTCGGCCGCCGACCAGCCTAGCCGCTGGGACCGACGTCGCCGTGCCCGGTGCGTCCGCCCACGCCGGGCGTCGGAGGTACGGCTACCACTACCCCGAACCGGCCGTCTGGCGGTAGTGCGTCGGGCACCCCCGCACTGGTCTGCTCGTGGCTATGAACCTCACCCGCAGCGGACGTGCCGCCGCGCTGTGCTGGGCGGTGGCCGCACCGGTCTTCCTCGTGGCCAGCCTGGTCACCGGTCTGCGTTGGCGCGAGCCGACCTACAGCTGGGCCACCCACAACATCAGCGACCTCGGCAACGTCCACTGCGGCATCTGGGACACCACCCGACCCCGCTTCGTCTGCTCGCCCTGGCATCCGCTGATGAACGCCGCAATGCTGGCCACCGCCGTCCTGCTCGCCACCGGGCTGCTGCTGACCTGGCGGCTCCTGGGTCGAGGCGGCCTGGTGCGCTCGGCGCAGATCCTGCTGCTGCTGGCGACCGGCGGGTACGCCCTGGTCGCCCTCTATCCCGCCGACATCGACGAGAACCGGCACGTCCTGGGCGCGTTCTTGATCATGGGCATGGGCAACGCCGGTCTGCTGCTCGCCGGCTTCGCGCCCGACTCCACGGTGCTCGGCCGATGGCGACGGATCTCCCTCGCCGCCGGGCTCACCGCGCTGGCCGGGACCGTGCTGTTCACCGCTCAACAGGACGTCGGCATCGGGATGGGCGGCCTGGAACGCGTCGCCGTGCTGCCCTTCCCCCTGTGGGCCTGCTGCCTCGGCGTCCTGCTGGGCGAAGCGCCCGCTACCGCGCGTCCACCTCGTCGATCTTCTCGGCGCCGAAGGTCTCCCGCAGCAGCCGTACCGCCTGCTCCTCGCTCGACTCCCGGGCCGTCTTCTCGTCGATGACCTCGTCCAACGGCTCGTCGCCCGGGTCGAACCCCTCGTAGGTGGGTTTCGCCGCCGGGGCCGCGCCGCCCGGCCGTCCGCCGCGCAACGGTCCGTCGTAGTCCGGGTCATAGGGAGGTTCGCCCGCCCATTCCGCGTCCGCGGTGGGCCGACTCGCCGATGGGGTACGCGCACCGCGTCCCGCCGCCGCCGCGCGAGCCGCGGCGATGGCGCTGCTCACCGGTGCGCCACCGGCTGACGCCGGCTGCCGGGCACCCGGTGTCGGGTTATCCCGCCCGCCCGGCTTACCACCACCGGCCGGCGCGCCGGGGCCACCCGCAACGCCTGGTCCACCGCCGTTCGCGCCAGTGCCGTTCGCGCCAGTGCCGTTCGCGCCACCGCCGTTCGCGCCGCTGCCGTTCGCGCCAGTGCCGTTCGCGCCAGTGCCGTTCGCGCCAGTGCCGTTCGTGCCACTGCCGTTCGTCCTTGCACCGCTCGTGCCGGTCGATGCGGGGTCGCCCGACGTGGCGTCGGAGCGTGCGGTGCCGTCGGCTGACGCGCCGCCGGGGCGGGCAGCCTCCGGCCAGGCCTCGTCATCGGTTGCCTCGGCGGCCAGGGTTCCGCCGCCGGGGCGCGCTGGCTCCGGCCAGTCGTCTTCCAGGCTGGCGGCGGTGGTCGAGGTCGGCGCGGCCGGTGGGGTACTCGTCGGGCCAGGAGCCGCCGCCGCAGCCGCAGCGACGCTCGGACGGGGCGCTGCGGGCGGCGCACTCGACGGGCCGGAAGCCGCAGTCGGCGCGGCGCTCGGGCCGGAAGCCGCAGTCGGCGCGGCGCTCGGGCCGGAAGCCGCAGTCGGCGCGGCGCTCGGGCCGGAAGCCGCAGG